>JBAVUZ010000287.1:0-1943 GCA_049697035.1 Candidatus Angelobacter sp.
TTATACCCGCGAGCGCGGCTGGTTCCCGGTGGACATTTCTGAAGCCTGGAAGCACCAGGAGAAAAAGGATTACTTCTTTGGCGCGCATGACGTCAATCGAGTGCAGTTCAGCGTGGGGCGCGACCTGAAACTGAGTCCGGCGCAGCACGGCGATCGTGTGAATTATTTGATTTTCCCTTATGTCGAACTCGGAGGAGAGCCGTATCCCAACGTGGCCAATGCGTTTTCATTTAGCGACGTTTCTGGTGGGCGCGAAGCGACCCGCGCTGCAAGATAAATTTTAAATTGCCAATTTTTCTCAGGTCCGTGGCCTGTGGTTGTCCAAAAAACACAGAGCGCCAGTTGAAGGCTGGCGCTTTTTTACACGGTAAAATTCTGTTGTGGCCATCTTTCTGAACATTCGTCTTGCCGCCAGCCTCATCATCGCGCTTGCGAGTTCCTTTGGCAGCAGTCCCCAGGCTCCGCCTCAGCATGCGCGCGTGGAACTGCTTTCGCGGCAAGCGTCGGTGAAGCCCAGCTCTGACCTGCAACTGGGCGTTCACTTCATCCTGGAAAAAGGCTGGCACATTTACTGGATCAATCCCGGCGACTCAGGGCAGCCACCTTCTTTTAAATGGCAACTGCCGCCCGGCTTCAGCGTTGGAGAAATTCAATGGCCCCGGCCCGAGCGCATGCAGCCCAGCAAAGCATTGGCCGATTTCGGCTACAGCGATGAAGTTTTACTGCCGCTCACAATTCATGCGTCGTCCAACTTTAATGTCAGCGCGCCCATTGAATTTAATGTGGAAGTTAGGTGGCTGGTCTGCCGCGAAGTTTGCATTCCGGAGCATGCTGACCTGCATCTGAGTTTGCCTGTGGGTGCGACTGCTAGCCTGGACCAGCAACATTCGCAACTCTTCGCAAGGACTGACAGACTGATCCCACAACCTTTGCCTCGCGGCTGGAATGCAAGCGCCACGTCGGGCAAAGATGATTTCGTGCTGACGACCCGCGCGGACAAGTCCATCACACAGGCTGAATTCTTTCCGCTTGGTCCCGGACAAATTGGTAATCCTGCGCCACAAAAACTTCAACCATCGCACACCGGCGTTACACTGACATTGAAGAAATCTGACCTGCTGTTTAAGCCGATCCCCGTCCTGCGCGGTGTGCTTGTCATAACTGGAGGGGCGGCCTACCGGATTGAAGCGCCCGTGCGCCAGCCGATACAATAGCCGCCTATCGCACTCATAAAGGAGGACGCAATGAACCGTCGACACGGTTTTATATTGCGAGCGTGCGCACTGCTGGCGCTGATGGCGTCGGCATTTGCTGTAAAGGTCGGCGATCCCGCGCCCGGCTTTACGGCCGTGGACAGCAATGGCAAGCAGCAACGCCTCTCTGACTACAAGGGCAAATTTGTGGTGCTGGAGTGGCACAATCAGGGCTGCCCTTACACGAAAAAGCATTATGAGAGCGGCAACATGCAGCGCCTGCAAAAAGAGTGGACCGCCAAGGGTGTTGTCTGGCTCACGGTAATTTCGTCGGCTCCTGGAACGCAGGGCTTTGTCACGCCGTCGCAGGAAAACAATTATCTCAAGACGATGAACGCCGCGCCCACCGCTGTGCTGATGGATCCCGGCGGATCTCTGGGCCATCTCTATGCCGCAAAAACAACACCGCACATGTTCATCATCGATCCCAACGGCACGCTGATCTATAACGGCGCTATTGACGATCACCCAACCTCTGACCAGGGCGACATTGCGAGCTCGAAGAACTATGTTTCCACGGCGCTTGAGCAGGCGATGGGCGGCAAGCCGGTGGCGGAAGCGGCAACGCGTCCTTACGGCTGCTCCGTAAAATACAAGGATTGAGGCCTCACTCACCGATGCGCCTTTCCGCCGAGTTGAAGGATGCTATTCAGCGGGAGACCGATAAAGTAGATCATCGCAAGCTGGCGC
>JBAVUZ010000288.1:0-2206 GCA_049697035.1 Candidatus Angelobacter sp.
TCAGCAGCAGCCATGCCTTCACGCTACAGCGGCCTGGTTTACTGGAGCCACAAGGAACATCGCTGGGTAGCCGTGCCTCTGGCAAGTTCCGCTACCATGAAAGCCGCCCGGAGCGCCGCCCGCGAAGTGAATGACATGGTTGCGGTACCCTTTAGCAGGAGCGACAGCCGCGCGCTGAAGCTCGCCCGTCCGGTCGATCTCAAATCGGCCAACCTGACAGAGACACGTCCCGTGGACTCAGTTACGGTGGACAAGGCAATTGATGCGGCAGCGGAGCGTCATGGCGTGGATCCGAATCTGGTACGCGCCGTGGTGAAGGTGGAATCAAACTTTAATCCGCACGCGGTTTCCAGCAAGGGCGCCATGGGGCTGATGCAGCTCATGCCGTACACTGCGAAATCGCTCAACGTGGAGAATGCGTTTGATCCGCGCCAGAACATTGACGCCGGAGTTCGCCACCTGAAGAGCCTGCTGGAAAACTATAATGGGAACGTGGAACTCTCACTGGCGGCCTATAACGCCGGCAGCGGAGCTGTAAGAAGGAGCGGCGGCGTTCCTCCCTTCCGCGAAACGCGTGACTATGTAAAGAAAATCACGGACCTTTACCACGGAGCGGCCCTGCGCCCCCGTCTGGTGGAGACCCGTGACGCGGATGGTCACCGCGTATTTTCCAACAACGAATAACACGTCTTCGGGTTTATTCTGTAAGGTGCTTTTGAAATAGCGGTAATGAACATCGGACCCCTCACGCGGAAAACGTTCGCTTGCGCACTGGCCTGCCTTTTGCTGTCGTCGGTGAGCACTTTTGCGCGTACCGTGGCCCAGAAAAAGCAGGCTGCGCGCGCCCAGTTAGAAACCGCGGAGCGCCTGCGCGATTCACTGGAGAGCAAGCCGGAAGCGCAGCGTACCCGCAAAGATTTCCAGAAAGTCATCGACGCTTACCGCAAGGTCTATTACACCGCGCCAAGCCTGGCCAAAGCCGACGTCGCTGTACAGGCCGTGGCGGAGTTGCTTGAAGACCAGGGCCGTCTTCTGAACGATCCAAAAAAATTTAAGGATGCGATTGGCCAACTTGTCTTTTTGCGCCGTGAATACCCCGGCAGCAAGTTCCGCGCAGAAGCGCTTTTCACCATCGGCGAAATTTATCGCGACGATCTGGATGACGCCAAGCAAGCCAAGGCCACGTTTGAAGATTTCGTAAAACGTTATCCTGGCAATTCTCGCGTGCAGGAAGCGCGCAAAGCTATTGCCGAAATTGATAATCCGTCGGTGGCAAAAAGCCCGTTCCAGGCCAAAGCGCCCCGGCAACGCCCAGGACGGCAGAAGAGTCTGCGCGCAGCTGAAGACGCTCCTAAACCTCCAGTCGCCGATGACACGCCTGATGCTGCTCCGCAGCCGCAACAGCAGGATGCAGCTGTCGTAACCAATGATTCGCAGCCTCATCGGCTTCCGCGCCTCACGGGAATACGGCACTGGTCCACTGGAGATTACACGCGCATCGCGATTGATCTGGAGCAAGAAGTAAAGTACCAGTCTGGGCGCGTGCCGCATCCTGACAGAATTTTCTTTGATCTTTATGGCACCAAGCTCGCGCCAGAACTGGTAGGCAAGAGCTTTGAAGTGGATGCCGGATTCCTGCATAAGATCCGCGTGGCGCAGTACAAGCTGGGCATGGCGCGTGTGGTGCTGGATGTTGACGATGTCGCTGAATACTCCGCGTTCCTGTTGCCCAATCCTTACCGGCTAATCATTGACATTCACGGCAAGCTGCCGCCGAACAAGCTGGCAAAAAACAAAGAGCCAAAGACCAGGCCGCAGGAAGAAGCCAAACCGGCTACGCCGGAAATGCAGACGTCCACAGTTGACGACAACTCCGGCCAAGACGTTACCGTCACCAGCGTGAAGCCTTCTGACGATAGGTCAACTCCATCAAAGGCAACTGGAAGTTCGTCCGCCGACGTACAAAGCGCGGATGCCGGTAAGTCCCTCCCAATCAAAGGCCACGGCAAGGATAAAGACAAGGACAAAGAGCGCGTGGTACCGCAGACTGCGGCCGAAACTGCCAAAGTTATTACGCCGAAAATTGCGGTCGACGAAAGTGTAATAGAAGATTCCGGCCGCGCTGCTGGCGAGCCCTCGAGGGGCCCGACGTTTGTATCCTTAGCGCCGAAAGAATCGAGCAGAAATAAGCGGAGCAATGTTGACG
>JBAVUZ010000289.1:0-4820 GCA_049697035.1 Candidatus Angelobacter sp.
CGTCGTAATTGCGCCTGCATCGCCAAACGCGCTGAGATTTTTTGTGGGATAAAAGCTGAACGCCGCGGCCAGACTTAGCGATCCCGCTCGTTTGCCGTTCCATGTTGCGCCCACGGCCTGTGCCGCATCTTCCACCACATGCACGTTGAACTCGGCGCCGATCTGGCTAAACGCATCCATATCTGCGCATTGTCCGTAAAGATGCACCGGCATGACCGCGCGCATCCCTCTGGGTGAGTGCTTCAGCCGCTCTTCCACACTTGCAGGATCAAGGTTCAGTGTCCCCGGATCGACGTCAGCAAAAACCGGTTTAGCCCCGGCACGCAAGATTGAACTTGCGGTGGCAAAGAAACTGAAAGGCGTTGTGATGACAGAGTCGCCCGGGCCAACGCCGGCGGCCGCCAGAGCCAGCCAGAGAGCGTCTGTGCCGGAAGCGCAGCCAACGCAGTCCGCGGTGGCGCACAGGGCGGCAAATTCGCGTTCAAAGGCGGCTACTTCTTCGCCCAGAATGTAATGCTGGGAGTCGCAAACGCGGGCAACGGCAGCCAGTATCTCATTGCGAATCCCGGCGTACTGGCGCGAGAGATCCAGCATGGGGACATCGGCTGCGGCTTTGTGGCCTGCACTTTTCATACTGAGAGAAATTCTGCTCATAAAATTCTAGCATTGCGGCGGCCCATGCCCGGCCCAGGGCTTTTGGGTAGCGGGCTAATCCCAATCCCGCGACTGGCGGCAACACGGGATTAGCCCACTACCGCTTTTTGCCCGGAACGCCCTTAAAAGCTACAATGGCTTTGAGAGAGGCCCACCAAGGCTGCTTCCGCGTCCCTATGCAAGCACAGGAGAGAGATCGGCAGATGGAGAATAAGCCGGCACAAAACATACAGGACTCGTTTCTGAATACCGCGCGCAAGGACAAAAGTCAGATCACCATTTATCTGCTGAGCGGGGTGAAACTGACAGGCCGTATCCGGTCCTTTGACAAATATTCAGTCGTCCTTGAAACCAACAATCAGGAACAACTCATCTTCAAACACGCCATCTCAACCGTGGTCATGGCCAAAGGCAGCCATTTTGACAGCCGTTCGCACGGCTCCGCGGGTGAAGGCGACAGCGGTACCGGCAAGTCGGAGGGCTAATTTATTCCTGGGCAGCGTTCCCGCCGTTTCCAACCGTCGGCCGGGATCAAGACTGGTCGTGACGGTCCTGAGCGGGCGTTTCTTGTAGCTCTGGAGTTCCGTTACCGCTCCCGTACCGACCGCGATCTGAACGTGCCGCCCAGCGCCGTGCTTGCGCGCAACGTAGCGTCTGACCGTGCGGAAGGGAAAAGTGTCTCCCGCGTAGGCGTGGAAGAATCGCTGGCGGAGTTCCGCGAGCTGGTGGCTTCCGCCGGTGCGGAGATTGCCGGCGAATTTATCCAGCATCGTGACCGCCCTGATCCCGCCACGCTCATCGGCAAAGGCAAGCTGCAGGAAATTGCCGGCGCTGTCGCTTCCGTTGATGCCGACCTGGTCCTTATCGATCACGAGCTTTCTCCTTCTCAGCAGCGCAATATTGAAAAAGAAGTCAATGCGCGGGTCATTGACCGCACCCAGCTTATTCTGGACATCTTTGCCCGCCACGCCCGCAGCCGAGAAGGCCAATTGCAGGTGGAACTGGCGCAACTGGAATACATGCTGCCGCGGCTTGCCGGACGAGGCATTGAGATGTCGCAGCTCGGCGGCGGCATCGGAACACGCGGTCCGGGTGAAACGCAGCTTGAGACTGACCGGCGAAAAATCTATCGCCGCATCCGCCACATCAAGCAGCAGCTTGAGGACGTGAAGCGCATCCGTGGACAGCAGCGGCAGCGTCGTGAATCTGTTCCACTGCCCACCGTGGCGCTGGTGGGCTATACCAACGCTGGCAAGTCGACATTATTCAATGTGCTCACCGGCGCGGGCGTGCTTGAGTCCGCCAAGATGTTTGCCACGCTCGATCCCACCGTTCGCGGCGTCACGCTGCCCAGCAAGCGCAAAGTGCTGTTGTCAGATACCGTCGGATTCATCCGCAACCTGCCTACCACGCTGGTCTCCGCCTTTCGAGCCACGCTGGAAGAAGTCCAGCGCGCCGCGCTGCTCCTCCATGTGGCCGATGTCACCAGCCCTTCCGCGCACGATCAACAGCGCCAGGTGGAAAGCGTGCTGAAAGACCTTGAGGTGATGGACCGTCCGCAGGTCCGCGTGATGAACAAGATTGATCTGGTGCCGCAGGCGCAGCGCCGCGAGTTCAAGAACACGGCGAACACCGTTTACATCTCGGCCCAGAAGCAACTGGGCCTGGACGATCTGCTCTCCACCATTGACGATCACCTGAAGATCGACGCCATCCAGCACATGCGGATTCGCGTTCCCCAGAGTGAAGGCAAGCTGCTGTCGCTGATTGAATCACGGGCGCACATCCTCAAGCGTGGGTATCGTGACAGTAAAGTGCAGATGGAGGTCGATGCCCCGGAATCGCTGGCGCGCGTGCTCAGGGAGTATGAAGTTGAGCCGATTCGCGGGCGTGAGCGGAGCGGGAGTCCGCGGGCGAAATCCTGAGCGAAGCCGAAGGATCTGCCAGGAGTTGCTAGTTCTTGTCTGAAATCCCGAACGCCGAACGGGGCCCCCGCAGCGCGTTCTTTGCGCGGTGGGGTGGGAAGGCGGAGGGATCACTATAAGCTTTTGCGACCTTCTGCCTATGCCGTGCGTGACGCTGCAAATTTCACCCAATTTGGCGCCTTTTTCCGGGTCATTTTGGCAGCTCTTTTGACTGCACTGGGCGCGTAAGTCGTTCTCTTTCAGTGCCGGCTTGCCTTTCCAACCGGCAATTCGCATGACCCCCTCCCCTACCCCCTATGTAGACCCAATTTCACCCAAGGTCACCCAACGTCACCCAAGGTTCGGCAGAGGGTCGCAACGGCTGTTCAATACCAGACCTGTGGACCGCAGGCGCCCTCGCCTGCGACCTCCAGAAGGGTCGCAAATCCTGCTGTTGGCTAATTGCCAATTGCCATTTGCTAATTGCTATTTGGCCATTTGCCAATTGCTATTTGCTTTTTGTCAAAGATCAAGCCCACTTCCACCCCTGAGGGCTGGCGAAATAATAGCGTATTCTTTAGGGCGATGCAATAGCGAAAACGAAAATTTTGCTTCCGTGGTGTCTCAGTTTTGCCGAAAATTTCCTACCCTGTCGTCCTGAGCGCCGCGCGAGTCCCGCAAAGCCGGGATGAGCGCAAAGTCGAAGGATCCCGAGGATCTCTCGCCCCACCATACAGCTTCAGGGAGTTTTCTTGTAAATGTTCGTTTCGCGACTTCCACATGACGTGTTGTTTCGTCGCCATCCTCGGTCATTCCTTCGAATTTTCCTGGCTCGAGATCGCCCATGCAGATGTATTTCATTGGTTCCTCCTTGTTTCCTGTGACTCAGGCGCCGTAGCCCATCGCTTTGTCAGATAGTCGTTCGGAAGACCGAAAATCGACAGCTGCTCCATTTTTTCCCTCGTCGGAGGCACCCCACGTGTTGGTTGATGCCAGCGAGATCAACAGCCTGGGACACCCGCCAACGATGTAACACCGACGTGCCGATTCGTGTGACCACTGAGAATGAGGGGAGTTCGCGACAGCCCACCCGTGAAACCGCCACGGGCGAGGCATGCCGAGTCGTGGTAGAGTACCGCTGGGCCAGCCCCCGGCAGCCTACTCCGACGCTTGCCTTAACAATTTTAGGGGGCCCAGCGAAAGAAATGACTCTCCTGACGGGCATCTTATGGCCATGTCATGGATCACGGCGAGCGACAGCGAGACGAGGAAGGCACACGCGAGAACAAAGAGTTCCGTGTCCATGGGCCTTGGAGCGCGCAGACGGATATCGTCTGGTTTTTTGCGCCATTGCTTTTGAAGAGCGAAAAGCCGATCACAATCGGCCCGGGACCGGCCGTACGGAAACCACGCCTTGTGTAACTGCATGTACGTTACGTCGTTTCTAATTGTCGACAGCCAGTTTCCCCCAGCATGGCCAAATGAAGTTAAGATGGAGCGAAGGTCAGCCAATTTAGTAAAGATATCCTGTGCATCTCGCGCAGTTAGGGAGCTATTTTGCAAGATTCGACTCATAGCATTTTGAAGGAAGGAATCGAAAACTCGCCAGAATTGTTCATGAATACCCTTTCCATGTGCTTTGGAGCACTCTAGCCGACCGGCAGCGCTAACATATTCACATCGAAACTGGGAGGCGTTTAAGGGGCCATTGCCGAAACCCAGAGCTGCTGCTACGGCATCGGCCTTCTGGCACTCCGCTGCCTTAAAGTTCGAGGCGGAGATGCCTACCGATCTCAGAAGGCTGTGCGCGGCGTAGAATCCTGCATAGTAGGTCTGGATGAAAAGCCAAGCTGTAGATTTCCGCATTCTCCGCTGCGTTATGCCGAGAGACGTTTCAATGGCAGCACTAGAAAAACGCGACATCTCGGCAGCAAACACGTCGAGCAGAGCGGCACCTGGGGTCAATACGAACGAAGCTGACGAAGGACTGACAGGGCTGTCAAAATAATACTGGCCCTTTCCGACCCAGTCACTGATCCGGCCGCTTGGAGTACCGTTCACGCCGGCTATCGCCGGCAGCCAAAGGGGTCTCAGGCCATCTACAAGCATAAGCTATAAGGTAAAGCTCGTGCGAAGGGCATCCGACATCTCAGCAAAAAGCAAATTGGGGCTTAGAGGGGGTTGGGCGAGAGACTTCGTCCTGATCTTCGAAAACATGGGAGCCATAGCTTCGCCGAAGCTGTCGACACTATATGCTGAATT
>JBAVUZ010000290.1:0-2663 GCA_049697035.1 Candidatus Angelobacter sp.
AGCTCGTGCATCGTCTGGGTCACGTGCGCCGGGCCGCCCACGCGGGCAAAAGCCAGGTCCGTGGCGGAGTTGTCGCTCTGGATAATCATCAGCTCCAGCGCATCGCGGAAGCTCAGGTTCAGCCCCGGTTCCAGCGTCCGCAGTACGCCGGTGCCAAAGCGCTTGTCGGCGGTCTTCATCGCTAATCGATCACCCGTGTTGATCTTGCCCGCGTCCACCTGCCGATACACATCCACCAGCAACGGAATTTTAATGGCAGACATGGTGTCCATCACCTTGTCGGCGTTGATGGCGATCTCCTCGCCCGTATCAAGCGACTTGATGTAAATGCCCCAGTCCGCGCTCACGCCCGCGGAAATCTGTTCCAGCTTCTGTTTGAGTAGATCAATTGGCTTGGGAGCAGTGGCGGTTTGAGAAGACGCTGGCAGAACAAACATCAACAGCGCAAGAGCAGCATGCAAGGATTTGAGGCGCATCGATTGTCACCACAGGGAACGATGGATTTTGTTAAGGCAGGAATTTTACTACTTGCTTTCACCATTTGCGGCGCGTCCGTTCACGCAAAACGGTGAGTAATCCTTTTTCCCGAATATCAGCAACCGAGAACTCGACCGTGGCCCCGCGTGCCGCGGCGATCAACTCTTGTTCAAGATTGCCCAGGCGACGTTCTTTGTCCTGGCGAATCAATTTATTTTCCTCCACTAGAACCCCTGCCCTCTTATCAAACTCACCGCATCGGGCACGCCGCCTCCGCCGCCGCGTGGGCCGCCGGTCTTGTCTTCCACTTTGTCGCCTTCGCCCGGAGCAAGAAACAGGTTCTCTTCCAGTCCATGCTGCCGCGTATAAAGATCGTAATAGCGGCCCTGCAATGCTAACAACTCGGCGTGCTTGCCGCGCTCCAGGATCTTGCCCGATTCCACCACCAGAATCTGGTCAGCCTGGCGGATGGTTGACAGGCGGTGTGCGATCACAAACGTCGTACGGCCCTGCATCAGGTATTTCAGGCCCTGCTGGATGTATGCCTCTGACTCTGAATCCAGGCTCGACGTGGCTTCGTCCAGAATCAGGATTCGGGGATCGGCCAGCACGGCGCGCGCAATGGAGACGCGCTGGCGCTGCCCGCCGGAAAGTTTTACCCCACGCTCGCCGATGATTGTGTCGTACTTGTCGGCAAAGCGTTCGGTGAACTCGTCCACGTGGGCAATGCGGCAGGCGGCAAGAATCTCTTCATCAGTGGCCCCAGGACGCGAAAAAGCAATATTCTCTTTGATCGATCCATCAAACAGGAATGAGTCCTGCAATACCACGCCCAGCGCGCTGCGGTATGAATCAAGCCGCACCCGGCTCAGGTCCTGGCCATCAACAGTCACGCGCCCAGAGGTGGGTTTGTAGAAAGCAGCGGCCAGGCCGATGATTGTCGATTTGCCTGAGCCTGACGATCCCACCAGCGCGGTCACCGTTCCAGGCTGCGCGTGAAAGCTCACATCATCAAGCACCGGCTTGCCGGGTTCGTAAGAAAAGTCCACGTTTTCAAACGTAATCGCGCCACTGATATGGCCCAGCACAATCGAGCGCTCGGGGTCCTGATCTTCCCGGCTTTCCGCCAGCACCTCGCGCGTGCGGTCCAGACCAGCGAGAGCTTCAGTGATCTGTGTGCCGATGCTGGCCATCTGCGCGACCGGAGCAATCAAAAAGCCCATGAACATGGTGTAGCTGAAAAGCTGGCCCGTCGTCATGTGTCCGGCAAGAATCTGGCGCGCCCCTATAAACATGATGATGGCGCTCACCACCCCCATCACCGCCGTGGAAGTCAGTCCCATGAGCGAGGTAGCGGTCAGTGACTTCAAGACGTTGTCCAGCAGGCGCTGCACGCCGCGGCTAAAAACGTTCGACTCGCGCTCTTCCGCGTGATAGCCCTTTACCACGCGCACGCCGCCCAGCGACTCAGTGAGTCTGCCCGTAACCTCGGCGTTGATCTTGGCTCGCTCGCGGAATATCGGGCGGATAGTTTTGAACGCCCTGCTGAGCGCCACCATAAGGACCACCAGGAAACCAAGCGCGATCCCCGTCATCTCTGCGTTGTATTTCAGCAGGAACACCAGCGACAGCACCGCGGTAAGAATGCCGCCGCAAAACTCAACCAGGCCGGTGCCAATCAGGTTGCGTATACCCTCCACGTCACTCATGATGCGCGAGACCAGCGCACCGGTTTTGTTCGCGTCGTAATAATTCAGTGAGAGACGTCCCACGTGCGTTTGCACACGCTTCCGGAGTTCAGAAATCAAACGCTGCCCTTCTTTGGAAAGAAGCTGCGTGAGTGAAAACGATGTCAGTCCCTGAATCAGCGTCGCGCCCAGCACCACCAGAACCAGCGGCAGCAGCAGATTCGCGCGATGCTTGCCGATCACGTCATCCAGCAAATATTTTGGCGCAGCTGGCAATACCAGCCCACAAAGCCGGCCGACCAGCAGAAGCATAAAGCTCAGAGCCAACAGCCCGCGCCGGGGACGGACCAACTCCCCGATCATTGGCCATACCGACTTCAGATGCGCCGCGGCGGATTTTTTCTTTTTGGACTCCACTGCCTTTGCATCAACCGGCTTTGGACCTGCTATTTTTGCATCGACTTTTTTTGATTCAACTTCAACGGCCAAGGGCTACTC
>JBAVUZ010000291.1:0-7657 GCA_049697035.1 Candidatus Angelobacter sp.
AATCCTGATTTCAACGGCGCGCAGCAAGATGGGATCGGCTTTTACCAGGTCACGCAAAACAAAGGCCAGCGCCACAGCTCAGCGGCCGCGTTTCTGCATCCCGTAGCATCACGCAAAAATTTGACAGTAAAAACCGAGACGCATGTCTTCGGAATCTATTTTGAAGGCAAGCGAGCGGCAGTCGTCAGCTTCCAGCAGGGCAACAACAGCATGCAGGAGCGCGCTGAGCGGGAGATCATCCTGTGTGCCGGCGCTATCGGATCACCGCAATTGCTCATGCTCTCCGGCGTAGGCCCGGCCGACCATCTGAGCCACTTCAATGTTCCCATTACGTGCGATCTGCCGGGAGTCGGCAAGAATCTTCAAGACCATCCTGCCTGTGCGACCGTATATGAATGTACCAAGCCCATTAGCATGGCCAGCGCTGAGAGCTTCTCCAACCTCATGCGTTACATGATCTCCAAAAGAGGCCCGCTGACATCGAACGTGGCGGAGGCCGGCGCTTTTGTCAAAACTTCTTCGCGCGCGCAGATACCCGACCTGCAATTTCATTTTGGGGTTGGCTATTTTGTTGAGCACGGATTCCAGCAGATCAAAGGGCACGCCTTCACCATGGGGCCAACGCTTCTGCATCCCTTCAGCCGGGGTGACATTCGCTTGCGCTCCAGCAATCCGCTGGATGCTCCCGCTATCCGCGCCAACTACCTTTCTGACCCGCGCGACATGGACGTAATGCTGGAAGGCATCAAGCTTTCCCGCAGGCTGGCGGCGACAAAAGCTTTCGACAACTACCGCGGCACGGAACTGCATCCCGGCCCCTCGGCAAAAGATGACGCCGCTTTGCGCGCCCATATCGCCAAATTTACTGAGACGCTCTATCACCCGGTGGGCACATGCAAGATGGGCAACGATTCGTCGGCAGTGGTCGATTCAGAGCTGCGTGTTCACGGCGTTGAAGGCCTGCGCGTAGTCGATGCATCGATCATGCCGACCGTGGTCGGCGGCAACACAAATGCGCCAACGATCATGATCGCGGAGAAAGCCGCTGATCTGATCAAGAACGGTCCTCCTGCGCGACGGACGGAAAGCTACGCGGGAAGTTTGGCCTCACATTGATCAATTTTTCAGAGAGGCGGCCAGACTCGATCTGGCTTCCTCAAGCGCAGCTACCGCCGCTTCACGGGTCACGCCAGGAAAGTCCTCGAGAAACTCATTCAAACTCCGACCGTGTTCAAGATAATCGGTCAAAGATTTAAAGGGAACCCGTGTCCCATGAAAAACAGGCTCTCCGCTGAGAATAGCGGGATCGCGGACAATGGTAGTCGCCATTGAAGCAATTTTACCGTACACTCGCTGACTCCTGTTACGATTCGACTGGTCCACGAATGCCATATGGCCATTGCGCGACGGACGGGAGTTATGCGGGGAGTTTGGCGTGGCGGTGAGGCTCTGCTCGGCCGCTCCGCCGATGCCTGCCAATGGGATCAAGAGTTGGCCGTCCACATTCCCGGTCAGTCCCGAATCAAAAATGTAGATTCGGGATGAAGCATAATTTCGCTCACGCTCTCGTTTTCATTTCCCACAGGCCCGTTTCTGGCCACATTCCGGATTGCCGGCGGTCGCATGTGGGCGCTAACCTGACAATGGAAGGCGCTGTCAAGGCCCCTGCCACGTGATTCAGGTGCAAGTACGGTCATGTATAACGTTCATTCATCATGATCCTGTTTCGGACAATAACGGTCTTTTTCAATTCGAAGCGCTCGCGAGCCTGCCGTGGTTGGTTGCTCCTGATCCTGTTAGTTGCACTGCGGGTGGAGGCGTCCGCGGGTATTCGTCCGTCATTTATGCTCGACGATAGCTCCTGGCAAGCAACCCATATCGTGATGGTCGAGGCAACCGCCGAGGACGGCGTCTTTCAGGTAATTGAATCTTGGAAGGGAGATCTCCAACCCGGTGAGCGCATCACGATATCCGAACTGAAACCGGGTCCTGACGCTTTCCCCATTTCTATGTATCCTGCAGAACCACCGTACCTCTCGCCCAATGACACTTCCACGAGCACGCAGATTCCAAAACAAATTCCAGGATTGCGATTAGTTTTGTTCTTGAAAAGCGGGGATAGGGCGCAACCGTCATTGCGCTCCAGTGAACAACGTAAGACTCCACAATGGCAGCCTTCTAACCTGTTTCACGATATGAAGACCGCGGCGGTATGGATCGACGGTGAGAAGCTCAACAGTTTCGCTCAGATTATGAACCCTGGCCCCAGCGTCCTCGTAACCTTGTCGCGCTACGACTGGGATGCAAAGAAAAACAAATGGAACGTAACAGATATGACCACAGCCGACCTGCGGGCCCGCGTGGACCGCGTTGTGCAGATCCAACAAGAACTTACAACTGCGATTCACATTGCAGACATGAATGCCCGGGCGGAAAAGCTCAAGACCTATGTGCTTTCAGATGTGGGGCCAGCCCAAAGTCTCGCATTTGGAGAACTAGCCAAGGCCGGTCGAGCGGCGTTGCCAGTACTGCGCGCCATGTTGGACAATCCGGAGTATTCGAAGCTCAAGGAAGGGGTGATTCATGCCTACGTACAGGCCGGCGGGGCCGCATTGGGAGAGGAATTGAGCGAGCGACTCAAGAGTGAATTGGCGTTCTGGAAGGTCACCGGGCCGTCACTTGCTCGTGGTTGGTGGAACCAAGACGCAACTCCGGACGCGCCGCTGCGACAACGATACTCAGTGACGCTGGAAATCGTCCGTGCGCTGGGTGATAGTCGACCATCCTCGGCACTGAATGCAGTGATTGAGCTTCGGGACCTTTGGCGTTCTCTTTCCCAGTTGAATGATCCCAGTGGCGTCGACCAAATGGCTGACGAATGCGACGCACTGATCAGGCATTTGCAGTCCGAACAAGACCCTCGCGAGAAACTCCGTTGATGGTTGTCCGGCGATTCCTGTCTTTAGTTCCCCTTCAAAAACTCCGCCACCGTCTTGATGTAGAGATTTGGCTGGTCAACGAATGCCATATGGCCAGCCTGCGGCATGATTGCCAGTTTTGATCCTGCAATTTTTTCATGCATGGTTCGCGAGAGAGATGGGTTCGATTCGTCGTGGTCGCCGCAGATCAAAAGTGTTGGCACATGGATCGTTGACAGCTTGTCCAGATATTCCACCGATTTCAAATGACCGTCAATAACGAACTCGCCGCCCGAGCCCCACATCTCGCGGTAAAGGTCCCACGCCGTGGACGTATTGCCGGCAGCAGGATCGTAATTTGCGTCTGGACGTCGCTGATAAAGATAAGGGAAGTAGCCATCGCCCCAGGCCAGTTTGGCGTAGTCGTCCGGGTAGCGGCCTTTTTCCCAGTCCTTGCCTTTGTTGAAGAGTCCGGCTTTCTCCAGCGCTTCCAGTTTTACCAGCGCTTCCGGCGGCATGCTGCGCTTTTCTTCAGCCAGCACTTTATTCATTTCGCGCGTGCTGTAAAACGTTCCGCCCAGCACCAGATGCGTAAGGTTCTGCTGATATTTAAATGCATACGCCTGCGCCAGCACGCCACCGTAAGAGTGTCCCATGAGGCTGATCTTGCCCAGATGCAGTGCCTGGCGGACGCTCTCCACGTCCTCCACCATGTTTTCCACGGTGTACCGCGATGCGTCTTCAAGCTTTTCTGAACGGCCGGAACCGCGCTCGTCAATGAAGATGAGTTTGTTGCCCCGCGCCAGCGGCAGCAGATACGGCATTAGGTAGTCATGCGAAGCGCCCGGACCGCCATGCACAATCATCAAAGGCGCGCCGTGGCCGATGGTCTGGTAATAGATGAGCACGCCATCGGCATCGACGTAACCTTCTTGTCTTGGATAAACGTTGGCCTGAACCGGTGCAGCCGCAGCTGGCTTCTTTGTCTGAGCGAATGCCGCGATGTATAAAAAAATAACAACCAGAAACAATATGGGTTTCTTCATGCGGAAAATTATAGTTCCGGGTGTCAACCACAGCAGATGATTGAAAACATTGGATAAATACTTGCGTCGGCGAGGATGGAAAGAGACTAAAATATATAGAGGGTACCTATATGAAACGGCTGGCTTCTTTGCTTGTCCTGTGTACGGCTGCTCTTCTCATTTCTCCTTCACTGTACGCGCAACGGGGAATGTCAGGTCGCGGCGGCGGTGGCGGCTTCTCGTCGCATGCGGGTGGCGGATTCCGGTCCGGCCCATCTGGCGGCTTCCGGTCAGCAGGCCCTGCGGGATTTCATGCTGCCCCGGGCGGATTCAGATCAGGCCCAGGCTTCAGTTCCTTCGGCCCGCGGACTCCCGGTCTTTCATCTTTTGCTCCATCGCACCGGGCCTTTTCATCACGGCCTTTTGGATCCCGCAACCATGTGTTTGTAAATCGTCCTTTCGGGTTTCGCCGCTTTCATAACCATTTTGGGTTCTTCAATGGATGCTTCGGATGCTCCCCATTCTTGTTTGGCGGCGGGCTCTTTTTGGGAGCACCCTTCTATTCTTATCCCGGCTTCTACGGCGACTACTACGGAGATAATTACGGCTATGGTCCGCCGGCACAGCAGCCTGTTATCGTAAATTCAGACAATGGCAACAGCGCGGAGCTTGCAGCTCAGGTCCAGCAGCTCACTGACGAAGTTTCCGATCTGCGCAGCGAAGAAAACAGACGATATTACGAAGACCGAGACAGAGCCAGTTCAGGCGCAACCTTATCGGCAAAGGAGCCAGCCGTAAGCACGATATTTGTCTTCCGCGATGGACACCGCGTGTCGGCCAAAAGCTACGCTATCGCCGGCCAGACTCTGTGGATTTTCAGCGAGCAGAACGCGCGCAAATATCAGGTTACCGACCTTGACGCCGCTGCAACAGAGCAAGCCAATGCCGCGAACGGCGTTGAATTTCATGTCCCTGGGACTACTAAGTAGTAAAAGCAGTTTGTTGCCGATTCTCCGGGGAAATCTCTGCTGGCCGCCAATATGTCTGTCTGTTGTTACTCGCATGGAAGCAACGTGCGTGATATCCTCGGCGTTCGAGTTTTCAATTCTTAATGAGCAGCCTTTTCCTCGTCCGTCACGGTCAAGCATCTTTTCTTGAGCGCAACTACGACAAGCTTTCCGCCAAGGGCGAAGAGCAGAGCCGCGTGCTGGGCGACTATTGGGCGGGATTGCAGCTTGGCTTTGACCGCGTGTATTCCGGCCCAAAAGTGCGGCAGCGGGAGACGGCACGCCTGGTGGGTGAAGCTTACAAACGCGCTGGGCTTCCCTGGCCCGAACCGGTAGTGCTGCCGGAATTCGATGAGTTCCAGGCTGAGGCCGTGCTGGAACGGTCGCTGCCTGACCTGATCGAAAGAGATTCCGACATCCGAAGAATGCATCAGGCATTTAGAGATTCGCAAACGCGGCCGGAGCAGTTCAAAACATTTCAGCGCATCTTTGAAGTTGTGATCGGGCGGTGGGCGGATGGAGAGCTGCCGTTGGAAGGAATCGAACCCTGGGCAGATTTCAGCACGCGTGTGCAGCGCGGACTGGCCAGGTTTCCTGAGAATGGAAATCGCGGACAGCGCATCGCCATCTTCAGCTCCGGCGGACCAGTGGGCGTGGCCATGCAGCGGGCGTTAGATCTTTCCACTGAAGCCACGTTGAAGGCCGCGTGGATGGTGCGCAACTGCTCGTATAGTGAGTTTCTCTTCTCCGCGGGACGGTTTACCCTAAGCTCGTATAATGCTACTCCGCACTTTACTGATCCGGATTTTCTCACGCATCGGTAAAGCAAGTGGGGCGAACCCCGCTGCGAAATCAGCGGAACAAGAGATTGACGCCGATGTCAGCCGAAGCCACAAAAAATATTCCCATCGCCGAAGAGTTGCAGGACAGCACAAAGGCTGTCCGCCAGGGTGAGGAGTTGGACCTCGCCCGGCTAGAGCCATACCTTCGCAGCCATTTTCCTGACCTCGGCGGCGAGTTGGTGGTAAAGCAATTCCCCAGCGGACACTCCAATCTCACGTATTCCGTCGCGCTGGGCGAAAAAGAAATGGTATTGCGGCGTCCGCCCTTCGGCAGCAAAGTGAAATCCGCTCATGATATGGGACGTGAATACAATGTGCTGGCGAAACTGCACGCGGCTTATCCCACGCCGCGCCCGCTGCTCTATTGCACAGACGATTCTGTTCTCGGCGCGCCGTTCTATGTGATGGAGCGAGTACGCGGGCTGATCTTGCGGCGGAACCTTCCCGATGGCTTGACGCTGCCACCCGCGACTGCACGGAAGCTGAGTGAATCATTTATCGACAATCTGGCTGCGCTGCATGGCCTGGATTACACGGCGCTTGGTCTGGGCGAGTTAGGCAAGCCGCAAGGCTATCTGGAGCGGCAAGTACGCGGCTGGATGGAGCGCTATCAGGGATCGAAGACACACGACCTGCCGGAAGTGGAACCACTTTCCGCATGGCTACGAGAACATATGCCCGCGCGCAGCGGCGCAACGCTGATCCATAATGACTACAAGTATGACAACATGGTGCTTGATCCCACGGACATTACGCGGATCAAAGCTGTGCTGGATTGGGAAATGTGCACACTGGGCGATCCGCTGACCGATTTGGGCACCGCGCTGGCCTATTGGATTGACCCCGACGATCCTCCGGAGATGCAGATGGTGCGCTGGGGGCCAACGATTGTCCCGGGAATGTTACGGCGTGCGGAGTTGGCGCAGCGCTATGCCGAGAAAACCGGACGCGATCTTTCTGGCATCGTTTTTTATTATGTGTTCGCCATGTTCAAGGTGGCGGTAATCATTCAGCAGATTTATTACCGCTATTTTCACGGGCTGACGAAGGATGAGCGTTTCGCTTCGTTAGGCGAGGTAGCAAAGACGCTGATGAGGGTGGGGCTGAATGCGACGAAGAGAGCAGGATTGTAACTGCTCTGCCCTCTAGTTCATCGAAGTTTATAGGGATCCCTCGGCTGCGCTCAGGATTAAGATCAGCGGTAATACCTCACAACCCACTCCGCCACGCAACAGGGCTTCTCGCCACCTTCAACTTCCACGGTCGCATTGAACAGTGCTTCCATTCCGTCAGGGGGCACGTCTTTCAATGATTGAAGTACGATGCGGGCGCGAATATTTGATCCCGCGCGCACAGGCGAGACAAAACGCACGCGATTCAAGCCGTAATTCACGCCCAGGCGGATGCCATGTTTGATTTCCAACGCTTGGTGCATGAAGTGCGGGAGCAGAGACAACGTGAGAAAGCCATGGGCAATCGGCGTTTTGAAAGGCGATTCGCGGCGAGCGCGCTCAACGTCAACATGGATCCATTGATGGTCGAGGGTGGCATCGGCGAATTGCTGAATACGCTCCTGGGTAATGTTGAACCAGTCGGTAAGAGCAATTTCCTGGCCGACTAGATCTTTGAGTGCCTCGGGGGAATCTAACATTCTTTTGGACATGAGAGCCTTCCATCAAAACCTACCACGGAGATACGGAGGCACGGAGAAAATCAAGACTTGATTTTATGAGGAGATAAACGCAGTCTAATTACGATGGGTGACTAATCCTAACCTAAAGATCTTTGCAATACTTATCTTCCGGTTTTCTCCGTGTCTCCCATGAATAATGTCTACTCAAAAATTGTTTTGGCTGGGTTTAGGC
>JBAVUZ010000292.1:0-13698 GCA_049697035.1 Candidatus Angelobacter sp.
TCCCTGGATAGGTGGTGCTCTCCAGCACAA
This sequence comes from Candidatus Angelobacter sp., assembly GCA_049697035.1. GTDB lineage: Bacteria > Acidobacteriota > Terriglobia > Terriglobales > Acidobacteriaceae > Angelobacter. Next base: position 31 of record JBAVUZ010000292.1, read on the forward strand.
TCAACTGGCCTGCATGGACGTGTGGCGCAATGGCTTTTGCGGTCTCGCGAATATAGCTGAGGTCGGGTTCGTGGTACTCATTGAGAGGCGTAGGAACACAAATGATCAAGGCATCCATGTCCTTGGCGTGGGCATATTCGTCCGTGGCCCAAAAGCCTTTTGCGGCAGCGGCGGCAATCTCGGTTTTCGGGATGCGATAGATATAGGAGCGGCCATTGTTAAGGGCCTTTACTTTTTCCGGGTCGATATCAAACCCGGTGACGGGAAAGCCGGCTTCATTGAACAGGAGAGCCAGCGGCAGTCCGACGTAGCCGAGGCCAATAATTCCAATTTTCGCGGTATGCGCTTGAATGCGTCCCAGCAAGGACTCCAGCGCCTGAGAACGAGATCCTGTTGTTGAAGGCATGATCAATTTTGCGTCAGGCGGACGCGTTTAGGCAAACCTGGCGGCCAGTAATGCAGGGTGCATGATCCTATCGTTACTGCCAGAACCAACATGGCTACTGCCAGTTGCTCTGCTTTCTGCTTTAATTACAACATTTGACGGGAGTGTTCTGGTCGTTTTGAAAAGTAGACCGAACACCTTAGTCGGGGCCAAGGGAGCCCAATCTGACGGCTGCAACTGTTATGTTAATCTGTAGCCACCGATAACTCCCCAACTTTTAAAGTCTGTGGCGCAAAAGCGAAAATCCGCATTTCAGATTTCATACGTCACCATCACCTATCGCAGCGTGCTGATGGGAATACTTGCGATTGTACTGCTTGCGTTTGTTGTGATGTATTTTGCTTTTCCGGATACAGCCAATAAGTTGATTCTTTCCGGCCAAATTGGGCTGGGAAAAATCCTGAATAAGTTTGGAATCGGCGGCGGAGACCCCGGCACAACTCCCGATCCTGGTCCCCAGCAAGCCCACTTCACCAACATTGATGGAAACGTGCGCGTGCGCAAAGCCAGCACAAACACCTGGGTTGTGGCGGACTATTCGCTGGCGTTGGAGCGTGGCGACGTTGTCCAGACGTCCCCGGAAGGCATGGCCAAGGTGGTGTTTACGGACGGCACTAACTATACGGTGAAGCCCGCGTCGCTCATTACCATCCAGGAAAACTCCATGAATGCCTCGCAGCAAACAAAAGTGGCGGTGCAGGTTACGACCGGAAAGGTCGATCTTGCAACATCCACGCTGGCCAGCGGATCAAAGTCGCAGGTAATTGTGGGCGATGCAACGGCCACCATCGCATCTGAGAGCTCGGCGGAAGTGATGAACGATATCCGCGCTGACCAGCATGAGATCCTGGTGAAGAAAGGTTCGGGTGAGGTAACCCGCGGTGGGCAGACAATACCTCTGGAGAGTTACACCAAGGCATCTTTCACCAGCAATTCCAAAGGGTTGGTCAAATCCAAGGAGCTTCAGCCGCCCACTTTGATCTCACCGGCCCCGCTGCAGAATGTTTTTCTGGACCAGGCGACGAAGGGAGTGACCTTCTCCTGGTCTCCGGTAGATAGCGTGAAGGAATACCACATCAAGATCAACCGCAACCCGTCATTCACGGGGCCAGGAGTGGATGACAAAAAGGCGGCAACGCAGGTCCTGGTCACGAATCTACAGGAAGGTGTTCCTTATTATTGGCAGGTGCGGTCGATTGGGCAGGACGGCAAAGAATCGATTGAAAGTGAGATTTACCGATTTACCATTGTTCCCAAAGGTACCGGATCGCTGGCACTGGAAGTAGGAGATTTTGTACAAATGGGGCATGTGATTGAAGTGAAGGGGCACACCGAGCCCAATGCCCGGGTAATGGTCAATGGGCAGGAGGCCGTGGTGGCGAGTGATGGCGCGTTTCGCCATTTCACCAACCCTCTTCCCACGGGCGAGAACGTGATAACGATTACGGCACAGGACGCCAAGGGCGGGGTGAATACAGTAACGAGGCCGATCACTATACAGTAGAATCGCTTATTGCCCAATTTTGGTTTCTGTATCACAGTAAGAGGTCCCCAGAAAAGTTTGTGCACGAAAAGCGGAAGAGGTCGGGACGGGATTGGTGCGCCGTCTAAAACTTTTTCATTCGTGACCGAAAGTTATTTAATAGAAGAAAGAATCTGGTATGTCGAAAAACGGTTTTAAATCAGAGAATTCGCGCATTCATAATTTGCGCTCGCTCTTCAGCATGTTTTCCAGCGATCTGGCGATCGATCTGGGGACCGCCAACACGCTGGTCTACGCCAAAGGCAAGGGCATCGTGGTCAACGAGCCCTCGATTGTGGCGATCAACAAGAACACCGGAGAAGTAGAGGCCGTGGGCAAGGAAGCGAAAGAGATGCTGGGCCGCACTCCGGGAAACATTGTGGCCATTAAGCCCATGAAGGACGGCGTGATTGCCGACTTCAAGGTCACGGAAAAAATGCTTAATTACTTTATCCAGAAGGCGCATAACCGCAAGATGCTGGTCCATCCGCGGATTGTGATCGGCGTGCCTTCTGAAATTACGCAGGTGGAAAAGCGCGCCGTCATGGATTCCGCCTATCGCGCAAAAGCCAGTGAGGTCCACCTGGTGGAGCAGGCGATGGTGGCGGCAATCGGCGCCGGACTGCCCATCACTGAGCCCAGCGGCAACATGGTGGTGGATATCGGCGGCGGCACCACGGACATTGCCGTGATTTCGCTCAGCGGCATCGTTTATTCGCGTTCCGTGCGCATGGCGGGTAATCAGATGGATGAAGCCATCATGAATTACCTCAAGCGTAAATACAATCTGCTCATCGGCGAGCGCACCGCGGAAACCATCAAGATTGAAATTGGCTCGGCCTATCCGCTGGACAAGCCGCTCACCATGGAAATCAAAGGGCGCAACCTGATTGAAGGCGTGCCCAAGACCATTACCATTGACGACAGCGAAATTCGTGAAGCGCTTTCCGAGTGCATCAGCACCATCATGAATGCGATTCGCGTCGCATTGGAACGCACACCGCCGGAGTTGAGCGCGGATATCAGCGACCGCGGCATCGTTCTGACCGGCGGCGGCGCATTGCTGAAAAACCTGGACAAGAGAATCCGCGAAGAAACCGGATTGCCGGTTTCCATTGCCGATGATCCGCTGGCCAGCGTGGTGCTCGGCACGGGAAAAATGCTCAGCGACTTCAAACTCTTAAGAAAGATTTCGATTGAGTAAGGCGTCAATTCGTCAGGCGTCTATTCTTAAGGCGTTTATTCGTAAATCAGGGGACGGACCTGGTAAGTCCGTCTCTCATCTGGCCCTCCTTTAGCGCAGGTCATGGAAAATTTTTTTACTCGGTACAAGAACCCGCTGGCATTGATGGCGGTTCTTTTCATACAAGTGGTCGCTCTGGCCACCCAGGTGAAGCGTCCGGAAGGCGCAAAGCCAGGAAGTACCGGAAGCGGGACGCGGCTGATCCGCGTGTGGACTGTCACTGCATTTACTCCCGTGGAAAAGATGTTTGTTTCAACTGGGCATTTCTTGCGCCACGGCTGGCACAATTATGCCGACCTTCGCGGCGCTCGCCAGCAGAACAAGGAATTGCAGGATGAAGTCGCGCGGCTGCAGATGGAGCAGGTGCGGCTCAAACAAGATGCCGACCAGGCCCGGCGATTGCAGGTCTTGCTGGATTTCAAGGAAAATTTCATTTCGAAAACCGTGGCCGCACAGGTGATTGCCTTTAGCGGAACCGAGCAGTCACGGCTGATCACCATCGATAAAGGCTCACGCGACGGCCTTAAGCCTGACATGGCCGTGATTACCCCGGATGGAATCGTGGGCAAGGTGAAAGATGTTTTCCGGCTGAGCTCGCAGGTGCTGCTGATTAACGATCATGACAGCGGAGCCGGCGTGATTTTGGAAAATTCCCGCCTGCAAGGCATTGTAAAAGGCACGCCGCTGGGCGAGCTCCAGATCAATGACATTATGTCAGACGAGAAGGTGGAACCTGGCGAGCACGTAATCACCAGCGGCGGTGACCGTATCTATCCCAAAGGGTATTCCGTTGGCACGGTGATTGCATCCACGCCGGACCACGACAACGATCCCTTTCTTGTCATCAAGATCAAGCCGGCAGCAGACCTCAATCGGCTGGAGGAAGTGCTGGTCATCACCGAAATGGCAGACAGTTCACATTCCGCTTCCGCAGGTCCTGAGCCCATGCGCGCCGCGGGCATCCTGTCACAACGGCTGCCCAGCGTACCCAAAATTGATCCGAACGCGCCGAAGGCCCACGGCGGTACACAGACAGGAGTTCCAGCGCCGAAAGCTTCTCCCACTGGAGGTGTCCAGCCAGGCGTTCCAGCGCCAAAAGCTTCTCCCACGCCCACTATAGCCAATAAAGCTGCAGCCGCAGGCGCTGAGCAGAAGCCGGGGAACGACGTTCACTGGAAATTACCGCCGGCACCGGGAGCCACTGGATCAGGAACCACGGCCCCAGGAACCACGGCCCCAGGCTCCACCACCCATAAAGCAGGCACAGACGCGAAACCGCAGCCGGGCTCGGCACAGAAGACTGCAACTCCATCTGGTGCAGTGGGAGCCACCACGGCGACGCCGCCCAAACCGAGAGCTACTCCGACGAAACCCAAAGTTCCGGCAGCCGCTCCGGATTCAAATGAACCAGTCGCTCCTTCCCCCACCCCGGCAAGCACGCCTGAGCCGACGCCTGCAGCAACCCAGCAGAGGTCGCCGCGATGAACTCCAGCGTATCGCTAACCTCTCGCGAGGAAATAGAGGTACATCGGTTTAGCTGGCCGGTTTCCATCGGTATCCCGCTGCTGGCCATCTTCCTTCAGGTATTTCTGAACCAAAGCCTGATGAAGGTGCTGGATCTGCCGCTGCTGGTGACGATCTTTTTTGCCGTCGCCCGCCGCCGGCCGATTCCCGGCATGATTACCGGGGCGTTAATCGGCACGCTGCAAGATGCCTGGACAGGACATCCGATTGGTCTTTTTGGGATTGCCAAGACCATCGTTGGCTATCTGGGATCGTCTCTGGGCGTGAAAGTTGACGTTGATAACCCCGGCTCGCGCTTCCTGATGACGTTTGCCTTCGTGCTGATTCACCGCTTTGTTTATATGGCAATCAGCCTGCAACTGGTGGGCGGAAGTGAAGCCTGGATATGGAGCCATACGCTGCTTTCGGCCTTGGTCAATGGGCTGGCAGCGGTCGTGCTGTTCGCGGCGCTGGATAAGTTCAAGCTGAGGAGTTGACAAAGCGCAACTCGCCCAACCTCTCGGGCGAATGGCCTGGGAGCATTGGTCTCGGCACCTGTTATGGCGTGGCCCTCAGCGGTGTGATTCTTTGCGAGCAATAAGAAACCCGCCTTTTTGGGGAAAGGCGGGTTCAGTTTGATTAAGGGTTTTGCTCACCGGGTGGTTGAGAGAATCGCTCGCGGTCGCGTTCTTCAATCCGGCGCATGGCCCCAAGCAGATGGTAATTCGCGCCTGCCCTGAGCTGCTCAGACTGGCGGTTAAGATTCTGCATCATCAGCGGATCGAAAGTGCCTACCTGCTCCAATGCTGCCATGTTGCGGTGTACGCGAGCGAACGATGCGTTGAGACGGTTGAGAAGATCGTAGATGAGAGGTTTTGGTGCGCTGCTGGAGTCTTTTGGTGCACTGTTAAAATCAGGGTCAGCCATAGGCCGCCTTTCTAGAGAAGGTGATTTGTGGTCAGGGACCGTCCGTGCGACAACACGGGCGCGTCCCGTCTTTTTTTGTGTAAATGATTTTGGGGAACGATGCAATGAGAAAGAAGCGCAGTTTGAAGAAACGAATTTTGTAAAGCAGCCGCTTTAGATTGTGTGGCAGGGAGTTGAATCTTTCAGTTGGGGTGGCCCACGCTTTCGCCTGGTTTTGGCGAAGCGTGGGGCATCAAACGCATCAAGGCATTCGAAGGCCGTAGGCGTTTACTCACAAGGTTCTATGACCGGAAGTGAGCCGGAGCTGGCCGTTCAGGCGAGATGTTTAATCCTTCAGTAACTATATTGAGGTCTTTGTCTTACAGCACGCGTGACCGATTTGCGGTACTCTAATGAGGGAACCCAAACAAAGGAAAATGGATCCTGGTTTGTTGCCGGAAAGCGACAAATCGCAACACGTATGCCCGGTCGCGACGAAAAAATTCCGCAGACAAAATTCTCCGTCGTCCAGTACGTCATCCTGGCAGTGTTCATCTTTCTTGCTTATGGACTGTGGACGCTTCAGGTTCGCAAGAGCGATGAATACGTCACGCGCTCAGAGCAGAACCGCATCCGCCAGGTCCCGATTCTTGCACCGCGCGGAAAAATTTACGACCGTGATGGGCAGTTGATCGTCGATAACTATCCGTCCTTCTCTGCGCTGCTGCTGCGCGACCAGATGCGCGACCTCAATGCCGACGCGCAGAAAATTGCCGACGGTCTTCACCTTCCTGTACAAGACGTTCTCGATAAAGTCCGGCGCTATCAGCTTGCGCGCAAGCCTGCGTTTGAGCCGATTATCATCAAGGACGACATTACTCCAGACGAACGCGCGTTCATTGAGGCACATCGCGACGAATTTCCTGAACTGGAAACATTGATGATCCATCGACGCCTGTATCCAAAAGATGGATTCATGGCGCACCTGATTGGCTACGTGGGTGAAGTAAGCGAAGACATGCTCAACTCGCCCAAGTTCGAGCTTTATGAACGCGGCGATATTGTGGGCCAGTCCGGCGTGGAGCTGCAATACAACGATCTTCTGATGGGCAAAGACGGCTCCCGTCGAGTACTGGTCAACAGCAAAGGTAAGGAAGTGGGGCGGCCTCCGAATGCGAATATCCCGGCGGTCAATGGGCAAAAGTTAAAACTCACAATCGATCTTGATATCCAGAAGGCAGCCGAGCAAGCGATGGAAGGCAAGAACGGCGCGGTGGTCGCCATGGACCCGCGCAACGGCGAGATTCTTGCGATGGTTAGCAGGCCAGCGTTTGATCCCAATGACTTTGCTGTGCGAATCTCGCGCGAAGAATGGCTGCGGCTGGTGGAAGACCCGAATCACCCGCTATTCAACAAAGCGATTCAGGCGCAGCTGGCGCCGGGATCGGTTTTCAAGATCATCATGTCAGTGGCCGGCTTGCAGGAAGGCGTGGCGCAAAATTTGCACGTGAACTGCGCCGGCGGCGGAGTATTTTTTGGCCGCTACTTCAATTGCTGGGTCAAGGGCGAGCATCGCGTTCATGGTCCGGTGGATATCAGCAAGGGCATATATCAATCCTGCGACGTCTTCTTTTACACGCTGGCGGAGCGGCTGGGCATTGAGAAGATTGCCAAATGGGCCACAGCAATGGGGCTGAGCAAGAAGACCGGTATAGACCTGCCGAACGAAGTCAGCGGGATCATGCCGTCAGAAGAATGGAAGATGAAGACGTTCCGGCAGAAGTGGTATGCGGGCGAGGTCATCTCCGTGGGCATTGGCCAGGGCGCGGTTGCAGTGAGTCCGATCCAACTGGCGCGGACGATTGGCGGAATCACCATGGGCGGAACTTTCTATCGTCCGCACGTCGTTGATCCTGAGCAGTTGCCGGCACAATTTAGAAACACAAATGCCGCGACCATGCCGGATGTGGTGCGCGTTCCTATCGATCCCCAGAATTGGATCACGATTACAGATGCCATGGCCGGCGTGGTGAATCCGCCTTCCCCGATCATGCCCGAAGGAGGAACTGCTCCCAGCGCGCATATCCAGGGCGTAGATTTTGCCGGCAAAACCGGCAGCGCCCAGGTTGTGTCCAACGCGTTTCGCAAGAGCAAAGGCGGAGCAGGCAAACAATTTAATGACAACAGCTGGTTTGTGGGCGTTACGCCGCGCCGGAACCCTGAGATCGTGGTGGCAGTGCTGTTTGAAGGCGGCGAGCATGGCAAACTGGCTGCAAGATTGACTGCGCAGATCGTAAGGGCCTACGTGGAGAAGCAGCGGCGGCTGCGCAATGATCCCATGCTGTTCAGCGACAAAGCTGATCCCGGATCAGTACCGATTGCCGGTGTTTGGAACCAGCCAGACTCCATTGGCGTCAAGGCTCACGAGGCAGATGAGCATGCCGATGCGGGACAGGATGCAGCGAATGACAGCGAACTCCATGGCGGCACCGTTCTCTTGAAGGTTGGCAGAACGCACTCTGAAAAAGCCAGGATTCGGAAGCTGTCGCAGCCAGTGTCGATTGGAATAGCGGGGTCGGACTAATGAGGCGGCTGATCTCGTTTCGCGACTTTGACTGGCTCTTGCTTACTTTTGTATTGATCATCTGCTCGCTTGGCGTGCTGGAAATTTACAGCACCACTTACGGAACAAAGTTCGCCGGCGCACACATCCGCCAGATCTACTGGATACTGGGCGGCTTGTTGGTGATGCTGGCCGTGAGCCTCATCAACTATCAAGTCCTGCTGGAAAATGCCAACTGGTTTTATGCTGCATCAGTGGTTTCGCTGCTGGCGGTCGCCCTGTTTGGCAAGAAATACCTGGGCGCGCGCCGCTGGATACAGCTTCCCGGCGGACAACATTTCCAGCCGTCAGAGTGGGTGAAGATTGTATTGATCTTAATGCTGGCCAAACACTTCAGCGGACAGGGTGGTCAAGGCGAGCGTGAGGATGCGTCACTCTCTGAAATTGTGAAAGCCGGTTTAATCGCCGGAATTCCCATGCTGCTGGTGCTGAAGCAGCCCGATCTCGGTACCGCTCTAACGTACGTTCCGGTAGCGTTGATGGGACTGTTTCTGGGCGGAATCCAGTTCCGCCACGCGGCTGCGATTCTGCTCATTGCCGGCGTGCTCATGCCGACTCTGTGGATTTATGGTCCGAAGATGCACTTGATCAAGCCGTACCAGAAAGACCGTTTGACCAGCTTCCTGCATCCTGAGGCCGATTCACAGAAGACGGGGTACCAACTTGAGCAATCCAAGATAGCCGTCGGGTCAGGCGGAATTTGGGGCAAAGGAGTGCGGAAAGGCTCGCAAACACAGGGGTCGTTCCTTCCTGAGCCGCATACCGACTTTATTTTTGCGGCATGGGCAGAAGAGCACGGCTTTGTGGGCGCAGTGGCCTTACTACTGCTATACTTCATGGTATTAATGCGTTTGATCCATAACGCTCAGACCGCGCCGGACAGCGCGGGCGGCTTTGTGGTGATGGGTGTGGTGGCGGTTTTGCTGTTCCACATCCTGGTAAACGCGGGAATGGTGGTTGGGTTTATGCCCGTCACCGGTATTCCTTTACCGCTGATGAGCTATGGTGGTTCGTCAGTTTTGTTCATGTTTCTGGCGCTGGGTATTGTGATGAATATTCGGATGCGCCGTTTCGTGAACTAGGCAAAAGGAATTTAGAAACCGCGCCAAGAGGCGCGATCAGTAACAAGATTTTTTAAGATTGAACGTTACGCCCTGACGTTAAAAGAAAGGGCGCCGGCCGAATGAAGGGAAGCCGGAGAGTATCAGAAAGCATTGCCGGGCAGGGAACGGCCCCGCGGAAAGTACCCAGACAGACGCAAATTATGGCGCTTGTTCGGGCACCGCAGTGTGGCCACAAACCCGGAGTGCAAAGGTGCACAGATTTTTCAAACAAGTCATAGGCAGATTGCAGATGTTGGCCGGCGAGCTTTACTCACCGCAGCCGAATTGTATTTCCTGCATAAGATCAGATTGAATTTCCGGGCACTCAAAGCCAGTCAACCCGCGCGTATGGCGCCGGTCTCCTGACCTTTTTTCTGGACCTCCTGCACCCTCTTTCCCGCCGGTATATACCGGAGAAGCTCCATGGCGAAAGAACTCTATGTCTCTTCCACACCGCATGAGACCAAGGTAGCGGTGGTTGAAGAAGACCAACTTACAGAAATATATTTTGAACGAGAAAATGAATACACGCTGGCCGGCTCCATCTACAAAGGGCGCGTTACCCGCGTCTTGCCGGGCATGCAATCCGCCTTTGTAAACATTGGCCTGGAGCGCGACGCGTTCCTTTATGTCTCAGACTTCCTGATGGAAGAAGACGAAGATGCGGATGCCATTGGCGAAGCCGTTGCCAGCTCCCGCAATGCGCCGATCATTGAGGTGCGCAGCAGTCAGGGACAAGACGGGCCGATTGAGGCGCAGGAAATCATGCCGCCAATCACGGTCGGCGATGAAGAGGATGGCGCGGAGCAGGAACCTGCCGAGGGTGCATCCGCTGAAAGAGGCGCTCCGCAAGAGCAGGAGCGTGAAGGCGCGCGCAAATGGCGCGGACGTCGCCGCCGCGGAAGAGGCGGACGTGATCGTTTTGCTGATCGCGGCGCACAAGATCAGGCAGCCGGCGATCGTGGCGAGCAGGAAAAGCCAGTAGAAGCAGCACCGGAAGAGCACGACGTATCGCAACCGGAAAGCCACCCAGAACCCCGGCACGAGCGGCATGAAAGCCGTCCGGAGGGCCGGCACGAAGGTCGCTCGGACTATCGCCGCGAAAATCGGCGGGATCGATATGAGAGCAGGCCTGAACAAAGCTTCGAGCAACACGCTGAACCAATCGTGCTGCCCGGAGAGTCGATTTCAAAATATCAGCCGCACTCGGCGCAATCTTCTACGGCGACGCAGGCTCCGGTAAAGACCGAGTCAGCACCGCGGCCCCGGCCTTCGACTGAGTACTCCATCGATCCTTCGGCTTTTGCTGCGGGCTCCATGGTCCTGCCTGGCGAGACACTGGCCAAATACGGAAAAGATAAGCCCCAGTCGCGAGGAAAATCCGAAGCGCAAACAGAACATCAGGCTCCAGAACACCCGGCAGAACACTCCTCAGAACACCAGGAGCGTGGATTCCTCCAGGATGCTGAATCCGCGGGACCGATTCCCGCGAAATTTGAGCAGGAAGACAGAACTGAAGCACGCGTGGAAGCGCCCAGAGTTTTTCATCGCAGAGAGTCCGCGCCCTTAGTTGAGGAAGCTGAAGCCGATGAAACGCCTTCGAGATTTGAAGAGCCGCAGAAACCCGCGATAGAGGCGGATGAAGAACGGTTTGAAAGGATGAACGTCGCCAGCGTTTTTGGCGGGGCCGCTGCCGAAGTGGAAGATACAGCGGAGATCGATGAAGAAGAGCAGGCCGAGGAAGCCACTCATCTTGATTCCTCTCTTGAAGCAGGCACGCAAGAGCAGCAGGTATGGACTCCAACTGCCGGTTCTGGCGATGTTTCTGAGCAGAATCGTGGTGGAATGCAGGCGCGCGGCGTGATTGAGGAAGAAGAAATCGAGGAAGAGGAAAGTGACCTTCCCCGCTTTGAAGAAGATCTCGACATGGGAGAGTTTGAGGAACTGGAAGAGGAAGTTCTGGGCCAGTCCGGCGAACAGATGGTTCCCATGGGCAAGGAACTGATGGAAGCCGTCCGGGACGCACACGTGAACGAGCAGGCCACAGGGAAATATGAAGCCGAGGGGCTCGATCCGGACGAACTGGAAGAAGTGGAAGAAGCTTTTGGCCACGGCGAAGAAGACGGTGAAGGCGGTGACGTTGAAATCGAAGAAGCGACGCAGGAGGACCTGGAAGACGGCAGCGCGGAACATGGCGCTCCAGCAGCGTCAGGCTACCAGCAGCGTACTGAGCGCAGACCGCAAGATCGTCGTGGTGGGCGTCGCAGGGGGCAAGGCGGCAGACCGATGCGTGGGCGGCCACGGCATCAGTCAGCGCGCCAGATGCCAGCCATCAGTGATCTGCTGAAGGAAGGCCAGGAAATCCTGGTCCAGATTGCCAAAGAGCCTATCGCGAAAAAAGGCGCGCGCATTACCAGCCACATCGCGTTGCCGGGACGTTACCTAGTTTACATGCCGACGGTGCACCATACGGGCGTTTCGCGCAAGATTGCCTCGGAAGAAGAGCGCCATCGTCTGAAGCGGATTGCTCTGAGCGAGCGCGGCGAAGCCCAAGGCGGATTCATTGTCCGTACAGCGGCTGCCGGTGCGGAAGAACAGGACCTTCGCAACGATATTCGTTTCCTGATCAATTTGTGGAATGAAATTCGCGGGCGCGCCGATACATCCAAAGCGCCGGCATTGATCTATCACGATTTGAACCTGGTGGAGCGCATTTTGCGCGATCAGGTCAGCGGAAGCTTTTCCGCCATATGGGCGGATACCGAACAGGAATATGAGCGCATTCTGCGCTTTGTGAGCCGCTTCCAGCCGTCATTGGTAAAGCGGGTGAAGCTCTACAGCAAAGACACGCCGCTGTTTGAGCAGTTCAACATCACTGAAGAAATCAACAAAGCGCTCAAATCGAAAGTCTGGCTGCGGAGCGGCGGTTACATCGTCATCAACCAGACGGAAGCTCTGGTGGCCATCGATATCAACACGGGCAAGTATGTGGGCAAGACGGCGCGGCTGGAAGATACGATCGTCAAGACCAATATCGACGCCATCAAGGAAATTGTGCGGCAGATACGGCTGCGCGATCTCGGCGGCATTATCGTGATCGACTTCATTGACATGGACGAGCGGCGCAATCGCGCGAAAGTAATGCAGGCGCTGGAAGAGGCATTGAAAGCTGATCGGGCGCCTTCCAAGGTCCTGCAGTTCAATGATTTTGGTCTGGTCGCCATTACGCGCAAGCGGGTAAAGCAGTCCCTGGAACGCACTCTCGGCCAGCCGTGCCCCACATGTTCAGCCACGGGAATGATCAAGTCCGTGACCACGGTGTGTAATGAGATTTACGTGGAAATGCGCAAGATGGCGCGGCATTTTGAGCGCGATGTGATGGTCCGCGTGAATCCAGAAGTGGCCAAGGCGCTCAAAGGAAACAACGGTCGCTGGCTGCAGGAAATGGAAGAACTGGTAAAGCGGACGGTGCTGGTGAAGTCTGACCCGCTGCTGCATCCGGAGCAGTTCGATATCCAGTAGATATGTTTTCACCGCAAAGGGCGCGAAGGACGCAAAGGAATAAGAGTTGAGTTTTTCGCTCCTTTTGCCCGATTTCACCGCAGAGCGCGCTGAGGACGCAGAGAAGGGAACATTTAGTTCCTGTGATTTCTCCCGTTCTCCCTCTGTGCTCTTTGCGACCTCTGCGGTTAATTGCATTGTTAGCGCGCTTGCGGTAAATTCTCCCGTCGATCCGAATAAGACCTTCGATCTCAAGAGCCATGCCCAAGAAATTCAAAGGAACGCCCGCGCAGGAACGCGCGCTCAGCGCTTATGTAAAGCTGGAGCGCGCGGCTGGCGCTGCGTTCGCCTATGCGCGCGTTGGACTGGAAGAAGAAGGGCTCACGCTCAGCCAGTTTGCCGTCCTGGAGGCGCTCTACCACGTGGGACCGCAGTGCCTGGGCGACCTGGCGCGGCGCATTCTTACCAGCAGCGGAAACCTCACACTGGTGATCGACAACCTGCAGAAACGCGGGCTGGTCAAGAGAGAGCAGCAGGGCAAAGACAAACGCTTTGTGCTGGCCTGCATTACGCCCGCGGGCGAAAAGCTTATTGCCAAAATATTCCCCGAGCACGCCCGCCGGATCACTGAGGTCATGGGCCGGCTGAAGGCCGATGAGCAGGACCAACTGGGGCAGCTCTGCAGGAAACTGGGAAAAGGCGAGTAGGAACAAATTGCCAAGATCGCCGGAATTCCACCCCAGCAAGCCAAAATCGGGCTTGCCGGAGACCCCCGGTTGCCAAAGATCGCCAAAATTGAGAACCGCAAACCATTGAAACGCA
>JBAVUZ010000293.1:0-2397 GCA_049697035.1 Candidatus Angelobacter sp.
GCGTACGTCGTACCTGTGATGAGGAGTGTTATCTCGGATTGGTTGATCGTCACCTCTTGGATTAGATCGTCCCTTCCCAACGCATGCATATCCTTGGTAAAAACCTCCAAAGCCTTGTCACCGAACGATGCATTGTGCACGTATGAGATTCGAGCGGGAACCTTGTTGTGTTCTCGGATGTAATCGGCCAGCCAGGGAATAGACAGGAGGAGGTTCTCGTACTTTTTCGCCAACCTTAGAAAAGCCTCCAGTCCTTGGACCTTGCCCTCCTTGTACTCAAGTACTAGCGCTTCAGCAACGTTTGGTGGAAGGTCGGATCTCGTCAGAACGGCATGTAGATTGGTTTCGTGCGGCTGGTTTCCACTCCACTCGGTTCCATATTCCGGGTGATGGAACTCATTGATTTCCGCTTCCACTACAGAGTAGTGCTGTTTCAGCGTGGCAAGCGCGGCTGCCGCCCGGTTGTCTGCGTCGAGAAGGTTTAGCTCAGGTTCGAGCGCCCGATCGACAGCCGTTCTTACGATGTCCAGCAGCCGCTCTCCGGAAATTCGGGGACGATTGACTGCATTCTTCGGGAGCATCGCGGCAAGCGCGCGTGAAATGTTGGCGTTGAATGTGACATGTGTTGCACCACCAAGTTCGATCTTCCACGGCAGCATAAAGGGCTGTTGCGAGGCTGAACACAATGAGGCATCGGAGCCATCCTCAAAGATGAGACGAACCTGAACAAACGGGTAGTCGTCCGTGTGGAATCCGGACTGGTAAATGAGCGATAGGAGTGGGGAAATGTAGGCAGGATCCTCAAATCTTTCGCGGTACAGAGCCTGTTGATTCCGGGATCGAACTTCCGGGCCACCCTGATATCGCGTTAGGGGACCTTCATGATTCCTGATGAGCCATTCTTGAGTGATGCCCAAATTAGGGAGATCAATTTGAGGAATGTCAGGTTCTCGAAGAGCGGTTAGGAAACTGTCCACTAACTGAGGGTCAATGGTTCTGTGACGAAGACGAAACTTCGATCCCTGTTTCACGATCATCAGCTCGGAGGAGGCGGGCGTCCCCAGACCTCCCCAATGAGAGTTAATTTGGATCTGCCGCAGTCCCAGATTTTGGCCAGACGCGTGAGTTGATGACATCAACTGGACGGCCGCGAGAATAGCTATCGTGAACATTTGAATGGCACGACGATGAGTCAACCCCATCTCCCTCCGATTACGCCCCTACAAGCTACACCGCGAGCACACGGTCTTGGAAGTCCTTAATGGCGATTGGGCACGCAAACGACCACGCGATTCAAACTGATGATTGTTGGCGAAAACCGCCATTTCACTCATGACTGGGTGGTACGAATAGCTACTCGCCTTCCAAAATCACATACGCGATCGCCTGCTCCCTGGTGTGGCTCAGCGAGAGATGTGTCCGCTTGCAGCCGAGTCGCGCGGCAAACTCCGCCGCCTTGCCGTGAAATTGCAGAAGAGGACGCTGCCCGGGCAGCCGCACGACCTCTACATCCTGCCAGGTCACGCCGTGGCGCAGACCGGTCCCGATGGCCTTCATTCCGGCCTCCTTGGCGGCAAAACGGGCCGCCAGACGCTCAATGGTGTTGGGCTTGCCAATGCAGTACCTGATCTCGGCTGAAGTGAAGACACGCTTAAGAAAACGGTCGCCAAAGCGCTTCACCGCAGCCCCAATCCGCTCCACCTCGCTGATGTCAACTCCAGTCCCTACAATCATTTAGGTCTCTGTGCCAAGGTATCATATCGTTGGTTACCGGCTTCTAAGCCAAGCCTTATTTATTAGAGACAACTCAGGATTTTCGAGGGTATAATACCCCTCGCGTTGTTTCAGAAGCGTTGTACAGCAGCAATGCACCCCCTGCAACCTGTCTGCACTACCCTCAGAAAGGCGCAAATTTCAGAAACAAGGAATGCGTGCGACACATGGAACAAGGAACAGTAAAGTGGTTCAATGACGCAAAGGGTTACGGCTTTATTTCCAGGGAAAACGGTGAGGACGTGTTTGTTCACTTTTCCGCGATTCAGTCCAACGGTTTTCGAAGCCTGAAAGAAGGCCAGCCAGTTACTTTCAACGTCGTCAAAGGTCCAAAAGGGTGGCAGGCAGAAAACGTACAGGTGTTGTAAGACGCAACAGATTTTGAGATTAGGGCGGCTCCGCAGTGGGTCGCCTTTTTCAATTTTGGATTGTCAAAATGGGAGCACGGCCCAAGTAAACGTCCCAGCTCATTCCCGTCCCTCCCGAAGCCTGCGCACATAATCGTCCGCCGGTTCATTGGCCCAGAGTCGCTTGCCCGATTCGCGCAGAGAGAGGAGCGGGTCTTTATTTGGATCTACGGTCCCAGATTCTTTACCTGATTTTTCTTCATTTGTTGCCATAGAT
>JBAVUZ010000294.1:0-4650 GCA_049697035.1 Candidatus Angelobacter sp.
GTGGACTGGCCCAAGAAACGCACCACGCTGGTCCTTGGTTACAAGCATGTTTATGACGCGGCAGATAACGTGCCTGAAGTCTGCAAGGCTGAGCCTATCGGCCTTGAAGGTATGGACGACGTTCTCATCGGGAACATGAAGAAGAAGGGCCTTCATCCCAAAAGCATCGCCATGCTGCCGGAAGGCAAAGGCTGGCTCCTGTGCGAATTCGGCGGCGAGACCAAGGAAGAATCCAACGCCAAAGCCCGCGCTCTGATGGAAACGCTGAGCCGTCAACCCCATCCGCCCAACATGAAGCTCTTTGTCGACGAGCAGGAAACGCTTCTCGTCTGGAAGGCCCGCGAGTCGGGTCTGGGCGCAACCTCGCAGGTCCCGGGCGAACCCGAAGCGTGGGAAGGCTGGGAAGACGCAGCCGTCTCGCCGGAGAAACTCGGCGAATACCTGCGCGGCCTGCATCGTCTGCTGGCCAAGTATGGCTACCACTGCGCGCTTTACGGCCACTTTGGCGATGCCTGCGTCCACATGCGGATTGATTTTGATTTGGTCACCGAAGAGGGCATTAAGAAATTCCGCGCGTTCGTGGAGGAAGCCGCGGATTTTGTCGTGCAGCTCGGCGGTTCGCTCTCTGGTGAACATGGCGATGGTCAGGCGCGCGGCGAGCTTCTGGTCCGCATGTTCGGCCCGGAGCTGATGGAAGCCTTCCGCGAATTCAAGCGCATATGGGACCCTGGCTGGAAGATGAATCCGGGCAAAAAGATTGACGCCAACCCGCTCGACGAAAATCTGCGTCTCGGCGCAACCTACCGGCCCGCTCCGGTCAAAACGTATTTTGAGTTTCCTGAAGATCACGGGCATTTTCCTGAGACCACGCTGCGCTGCGTCGGCGTGAGCAAGTGCCGCAAAGATGATGGCGGCACCATGTGTCCCAGCTACATGGCTACGCGCGAAGAGAAGCACTCCACCCGCGGACGCGCGCGCCTGCTCTTTGAAATGCTGCGCGGTGAGACGCTCAAGGACGGCTGGAAGAACGAGTACCTGAAAGACGCACTCGATCTCTGCCTTGCCTGCAAGGCCTGCAAGAGCGAATGCCCCATCAACGTGGACATGGCCACCTACAAAGCCGAATTTCTGGCGCACTACTATGAAGACCGCTCGCGTCCACGCGCCGCCTTTTCCATGGGATTGATCCAGCGCTGGGCGGGCATGGCGCGTATCGCGCCATGGCTGGTGAATTTTCTGGGCCGCGCGCCGTTGACATCGCAGCTGACGAAGTGGGTCGGCGGCATCTCGCAAAAGCGCAACATGCCAGCCTTTGCCAGTGAGACGTTCACCGCCTGGTTTCGCAAGCGCCCCCTGCGCAACGCTGATCGCCCGCCGGTCATTCTCTGGCCGGATACATTCAGCAACAACTTCCATCCTTCAATCGCCAAAGCCGCCGTGGAAGTCCTGGAACACGCGGGCTATCAGGTAAGAATCCCACAGCAAGAGTTATGTTGTGGGCGTCCTTTATATGACTTTGGCATGCTCGCTCAGGCCAAAGCCACGCTGGAACAAACATTGGTCGCTTTGCGCAGTGATATCGAGGCTGGGACGCCCATCATCGGAATTGAACCAAGCTGCGTCTCCGTCTTTCGCGATGAGATGACGAACCTGCTGGGCAAGAATCCTGAAGCGCAAAAGCTCAAAGCTCAGACCTACCTGCTGAGCGAGTTTCTGATCAACAAAGCCAACTACCATCCGCCGCAGCTCAAGCGCAAAGCCATCGTCCATGCGCACTGCCACCACAAGTCAGTCCTCAAGTTCGATTCAGAGTCTGAATTGCTCAAACGCACTGGCCTTGATTTCCATGTCCTCGATTCCGGCTGCTGCGGCATGGCGGGCTCTTTTGGTTTTGAAGCCGAAAAATACGACGTCTCCGTAAAAATCGGCGAACGCGTCTTATTGCCCGCTGTGCGCTCTGCCGCCGCGGACACGCTCATCATTACCGACGGTTTTAGCTGCTACCAGCAGATTGAAGGCCTCACCGGACGCAAAGCCCTGCACATCGCTGAGGTATTGCAGATGGCTCTTTATGAAATCCCGAACCCGCTCGTGAATCCTGCCCATCACTTCGAACAGTTAACGCGCGGGTGAGGGAGCCCTATTGGATACAGAAGTTATGGATTGCTTTCACCTGCCAACTCTCGTGGCCGTAGGGTTCCCTCGCATGGCTCGGGACTTCGGAAAAAGCTGATGGATAGGCGCTGACTGTGCGCCTCGCGTCGTAGTGCTCTCGCTGCCCAGCAGCGGCAACATCTTTATGCCGGTTTCTCCACCTGGTTATAACGGCGCGCGGCCCGCTTGCCCAGCGCAGTCAACGGCGACCGCGTCACCGCCGACTGGCTTTCATGCCCCGCTTTTTTCTCTGTGTTCCCCACGGCATCTGGTAATAGTCGATTCACATGGGCCAGCACTTCCTGTGTGAGTCCTGGCGCAACGCCGTGAAGTCCTGCCAGCAGCTTCGCCTGCCAACTGATGACCAACTCTGTACGGTTGGCGCACGTTGCGTTCACAATTTTTTCTGCCGCGCGCCGGGCTGAAATGGAAGCCAGTGGATTCGTGCCGCTCACGGCAAACCAGCCGAACTCAGCTTCATGCCTGCCTTTGAATTGCGCGTTCAGGTGTGACCCCGTGCGCATGAGTCCTGGGACCACTGTGAGCACGCGGATACCAAAGCGCTTCAGTTCGGCATGCAGACCTTCAGAAAAGCCGGTCACCGCAAACTTGGCGCAGCCATAAGGAATCAGGTGCGGCACGCTGACCTTTCCGCCGATGGAAGAAATGTTCACAACCCTGCCCGCGCGGCGCGCCAGCATCTGCGGCAGCACGGCCAGGGTGGGATGGACCGTTCCCCAGAACATCACGTCCATCGCTTCCTGAAAATCCTTCAACTCCTGGGAAAGGATCGGCCCCACGGAAATCACGCCCGCGTTGTTGACCAGAACATCGATCTTTCCCATGTTCCGGGTCACGGAACTGATCAGGTTATCCACTTCCTCCGGCTTGCTCACATCGCAGGGGATAGCGCAAACCACAGCGCCCATGTCTTCCAGTTGCTGCCGCGCGCGGGCCAACTCTTGTTCATCGCGGGCACAGATTGCGACCTTCGCTCCAAATTGCGCGAACTCTTCCGCCAGCGCCAGCCCCAGGCCGCGCGATCCGCCGGTAATCAGCACCGTCTGTCCGCGCAATTCGCGCAAGCGGTGCGCGCGAAGGCGCTTCAATCCGCTCCTAGCGGCCAACACTGCTCCCAAACCTGCCGCGGCCCCCGCCATGAGCGTACCTGCGGCCGCGCCGCCAATGATTACTTTTGTCCGATTCTTCATCGCTCCGTCCTATCCGGCCTTTTCAGCTTGCAATTTGCAATTCGGGTTCCCACGCGAGATCGGGAACGCTTATCCTGAGTTTTTCCCCCAGGGCAAGAAAGCGCTCTTGCCACCGGCGTGATGCCGGATCGTCTTTGCGCGCGATCTCAGGGAAGACTTTATCCAGAATGGAGTAATAAATGTTTTGCGCGTGCCAGCAATCTACGGAAAACGGCATCATGGGATAAAGACTGGTCAGCGCATGGGCGCGTTCCAGTGTTTCACTTTCCTGCGGGTTCTGCTGCAAGCGCCGTAAAATCCGCGTCAGGCTGTTTCCGGCCGCATATCTGGCGCCGGCTTCATCCACTTGCACGCCTTCGCGTTTGACCATTTCCATGAGCATGGCAATCCGGACAAAATCCACCGGATCGGTTTCAAGCGTGTGTTTGAGGTCGCTGTTGAGGACAAATTCCGCGGTGAAGCGCAAGACGTCCGGGACAGGCTGGCCCATCTCTTTCAGGAAACGCATGAGCGATCCATGCTTTTCATAAATCTGGTGGTAATTGGCTTCAGCATCTCCCAGCGTGCGGGAAAGAACAATATCCAGAATCCTTTTTTGCTCGTCCTTGAACAAAGCTCTGAAAGAATACGGCATGCCGTCAAACTGTTCGTCCAGCAGGCGCAGCAGTTCGCCAAAATCGCCGCGGGAAAAGGCGGCCATGCTCTCCGCCGCCAGCATTTCGTAATCTTCCTTCTTATCGAGCTCGCAAACGCCCGCGTGCAATACCTGATCGCCCAGATACACGGCGGCAAACCTCAAGTCGCGTGCTTCGCGGGTAATGCGGGACGTGACGCGGGAAATTCCCAGCGCCAGCCGCGCGGTCCCGGCTTCGGCGTGGCGATAGTCCACGCTCTTGATTGAATAGCAGTATTGCGGCACGATGTGGTCGCCATTAAACATTGAGCTGATGGCAAAATGCGCTCCCACCTTGCGCAAATCGACAAATGCCGGCGCCACCCAGCGGTTATAGATGGAAGCGCCATAGCCCAGCTCCGGCAGATTACTTTTAGCAAGGGCAAGCCGCCGCAGAAATTCCGGCTCCGCGTCCACGTTGCCGGTCTCACGCGCCAACTGGATCACGCGGCCCGCGTATTGCAACACCTGCATGGTTTCAATGCCGCTCAGTTCGTCAAAGAACCATCCACAGCTGGTGTACATAAGCATGGCGTGGCGCTGCATTTCCAGCAGCTTGAGAGCATCAACAGTCTCAGCAGGCTTCAACTGGTGGCTGGAGTGCTTTTCAAA
>JBAVUZ010000295.1:0-1881 GCA_049697035.1 Candidatus Angelobacter sp.
GCGTTATCCTGCGCGCTCCGCGTGGTCCTGCGAATCCGGCGGCCTAGCCGCAGAGTCGGCAACAGCACGAATGGGAGCAGCGTAAGGCTTCCCAGCGCAAGCCTCCAGTCGGTTTGCAGGATCACGAACAGCAGCGCAATGGCCGTGAAGCTTTGCCGCAGCAGATCGGCCAGGATGTGGGACATCGCGACCTGGATTTTTTCGAGGTCGTTCATGATGGACGACATGACACGCGCGGTAGAGTTGGATTCGAAGAAATGCGCGTCCTGGTGAACCACGCGATCGAAAACATCTTGCCTTAAATCCGTGACTGCGGACAGGCCCACATAGTTCACCAGGTAATTGCCGGCGTAGTCGCACAGTCCCTTGATGGTGAATACGGCCAGAATCCCTGAAGCCACCATGGTCCAGACGTTGTGGACATCGGCGGGCATGAAGCTGTCCAGAAAGACTCGATGATTCCAGATGGGGATGGTGAATAACAGGACAGGAGAGTCCGGTGAACTGGGGTTAAGGACACGATCGAAGATGGGACCGATCAGCCGCACTGTGAGCGCTTGGGCGGCGCCCACCAACGCCATCAGCACCACCGACAGCAAGAGATAACCGCTATACCGCCTGGAATACTGCAGCAGCCGCCCGAGCTCGCTCATGCGCGCACCCTCAAAGCGTCGGCCGCCGCGATCACTTCCTCGACAGTGATTCCGCCGATGGCTTCGGGGTTCGCCAAGACGTGCGCTTCCGTGCGCCACGGCGCCCAGTTCACTGGATCGCTGGGACCGAACAGCACCACCACAGGCACGCCGAACGCCGCCGCGATGTGCGCCGGTCCGCTGTCGTTGCCGATGAAAAGCTGCGCGCCGGCGATGAGGCTTTTCACCTCAGCCAACGGGACACTTTGGTAGATCTGGAATTTACTGAATGCGGCAGGATCGTCGGCCGGGCCAGCCAGGAAGACGGGCTCCAGCCCGGCGTTGTCCCGCAGGTGCTCCGCTATTGCAATAAAGTGTCCCGCGGGCCACGTTTTATCGAGAGTGGCTGCGAACGGATGAATAACGGCATACGCACCCCCAAGAGAGGTGGGCGCTGCCGACAATTGCGCACGCGGGATTTCGGTACGAGGCACGCCCATCCAGAACATCGCGGAGGCGAGATGTTCGACCGTGTGCACGCGGCGGGCGTCTCCTAAAATTTCCTGCGCGCGTGGGATCTTGTCGGTGTAGAGAAAGCTGTAGGCATGGTGCGCGAATCCGGCCCTGATTTCAGCGCCGGAAGTAGCTGTCAGCCACATGCTCCGTGTTCCGCCGTGCAGATTCAATACGGCCCGTGGATGCCACGCCCGAAGCGCCGAACGCTGCGGCGGAAGAATTTCATGCTCTTCAAAAATAGCGCGCCAGGGATCCTCGACCACCACCCCGATTCTCAGATCGGGACGATGCGCTTTGAGCAGCGCCAGCGCTGGAGTCGTCAGCACGCAGTCGCCCAGGGAGCGCAGACGGATCACGGCGATCCGCGAGCCCGACGGCAGCCGCTCCAGCAAATTGGACACGCAGTCTATTCTTCGATTCGTGCCTCGTCGACCAGCATCACCGGGATGTCGTCGCGAATGGGGTACACCCGCTTGCACTCGACGCACTTCAGGCCACTCTGGTCCGGTTTCAAATCCACCTGCGCCTTGCACAGCGGGCAGACCAGGATTTCCAGCAACTCTTTGCTAATGGCCATAGAAAACGTTAGTGTAACAGGCTAACTGTCAGGGACGCGAGGCCGGTGCCTTCGGTGTGGCCAAATACCCGACGATCAGGTCCTTCCCCACCTGGTTCACCACCAGCTCGTGCGGCTGGCGGCTGTCCCCCACGTAAAACTGCAATGGCTCATTCG
>JBAVUZ010000296.1:0-2314 GCA_049697035.1 Candidatus Angelobacter sp.
CAGCGTTTGTGCGCTGGCAGAGGCATCAGCAGTCAACTGGCACTCCATCAGGTTGGCTTTGCACTCCTGCTGGAAGCGTTCCAGAGGATTTTCAACGGCTTCAAAGATGGGTCCGTAAAAGGTCTTGTCTTCGATTGGCGGCGCGGGCGTGCGCAGACCGTCGCGGATGCGCGCTAGAATTGCCTCTCGACTGGGATTACTTGTTGCCATTGCCAGTCCTTTGCAAGTCTTTTTTCCCAAGTTCTTTCTTCCAAAGCCTACGGAACGACTGCGAAGGCAGCGGTACCGGCGTGCGCTTGCGGCTCCAGGCTCGCATCGGATCCAGCGCTGTACCCGCCAACCCCATGCCATACACCAGGCGCAGGCTGCGGCGCATCATCCATCCGCCCAGCGCGTAGAGCCGCGGATGAAGCATTGCCGCCTTCCATAGCTTGAATTGCGTGCGCTCGCCCGAAGTCTTTGCTCCTGCGGCTTTGGTGAAGTCGCGGCGGTTATGCAGCAGATGATGATGCAGGTTGATATTCACCGGACAAACGCTGGTACATGCGCCGCACAGCGACGACGCATAGGAAAGATGCTGGAACTCACTGCCACGCAGATGCGGCGTGAGCACGCTGCCGATCGGGCCGGGATACGTGGTGTTGTAAGTGTGCCCGCCAATGTTGCGGTACACCGGGCAAATATTCAGGCACGCGCCGCAGCGAATGCAATGCAGCACTTCCCTTTCTTCGGCATTGGCCAGCAGGCCGCTACGACCGTTATCCAGCAGGACAACGTGAAATTCTTCGGGGCCATCAGCTTCGTCCGCCCGCTTTGGCCCGCCGACAAGCGTGCTGTACGTGGTAATCGGCTGGCCTGTGCCGGAAGTCGCCAGCACCGGCCACAGCGTTCCCAGATCTTCCAGTCGTGGAATCACTTTCTCAATGCCGGTCACAGCAACATGGATACGCGGCAGGCTTGTGCTCAAGCGGCCGTTGCCTTCATTGGTCGTGATCGCGACCGCGCCTGCATCGGCAACAAGAAAGTTCGCGCCGGAAATTCCCATTTCGGCGGCAAAGAACGCCTCGCGCAGTTTGCGGCGGGCGAGTGCAACTAGCTTCTGAGGATCGGCGTCAGGAACATCCTCACCAAGTTTTTCGCGGAAGAGATCGCGGATCTGGTTGCGATCAAGGTGCATTGCCGGCGTCACAATGTGATACGGGGCTTCATTGCGAAGTTGCACAATGAACTCGCCCAGGTCAGTCTCCCATACGCGGATGCCTGCTTCCTCCAGCACCGGCGCAAGATGCATCTCTTCGGTGACCATCGACTTGGACTTCACCACAGTTTTCACGCCGCGGCTTACGGCCAGATCTTTTATGTAGGCGCAGGCTTCGTCGCCGTTGGTTGCCCAGAAAACATGTCCGCCGCGCGACAGAACCTTCTGTTCAAACTGAAGCAGATATTTATCCAGATTGTTGATGGCTTCGCGCTTGATCTCCTGGCACTTGCGCCGCGCTGCTTCCCAGTCTTTGATCCGTGCTCGACCACGATTGTGCGCGGCATCATAGCTATCCATGTTTTTGCGGATAATCTCACGATGTACCAAGTCAGCCGACTTGGTGGCGGCGTCGCGAAGGAATTTCTGCGCCGCCGTAAGGGCAGAATGAGTCTCTCCGGCGGGCGTGGGAGTTGGAGTATTGGTGCTCACGAATGCGCCTCGCTCGCCAATATGCTCGCCAGATGGATCGCCCGCGCGCGATCTTTGCGACGGCCCAGTATTCCCTGCACATGCATCAGGCAGCTGGGATCGATGGCCGTCACATACTCTGCGCCGGTCACGGCAACGCTATCGCACTTTGATTCACCCATCGCCACGGAGATACTCTCAAACTTAGTGGCGAATGTTCCGCCGAAACCACAGCATTCTTCCGATCGCAGCATGTCGACAAGCTTTAAACCTTTCACGCCGCGCAGAAGCTGAAGCGGTTCATTGCGCAATTTCAACTCGCGCAGCCCGTGGCAAGACGCGTGATATGTAACGGTATGGGGAAACGTAGCGCCCACATCAGTAAGGCCCATTACTTTTACCAAAAATTCTGAAAGTTCAAAGGTGCGCTTGCCCAGCGCCGCTGCTTCATCGTGCGCCGTGCCGGAAGCCAGCAACTCAGGATAGAAGACACGCACCATGGTGGTGCAGGATCCGGAAGGACAGACAATCACTTCAGCATCTTTAAAGACGCGCAGAAAGCGTTCGGCACAAGGCCGCGCTTCATCCCAAAAGCCGGTATTGAAAGCAGGCTGGCCGCAGCAAGTCTGGTCTGCTGGAAAATCC
>JBAVUZ010000297.1:0-1599 GCA_049697035.1 Candidatus Angelobacter sp.
CTGATGGCCGCGTCCTGCTGTTGACCAAATCCAACGCCGGCAAAGCGGAAGCGCTCAATCACGCCCTGAAACATACTCAGGATGAAATCTATGTCGGCATTGATGCCGATACAGTGATAGCGCCGAATGCTATTTCCATTTTGGTCCCGCATTTCGCGGATTCTAGAGTGGCCGCGGTGGCGGGCAATGCCAAAGTAGGCAATCGAGTGAATCTGTGGACCCGCTGGCAGGCACTGGAATACATCACCAGCCAGAATTTTGAGCGTCGCGCTCTCAACGTGTTTGGCGCCGTAAGCGTGGTTCCCGGAGCGATTGGCGCATGGCGCGTCTCTGCCGTCCGTGAAGCCGGCGGGTACCATACTGATACAGTGGCTGAGGATGCCGACCTGACCATGTCTCTGCTGGAAAACGGCTGGCGCGTAGTGAATGAAGATCGCGCCCTGGCATTTACTGAAGCGCCGACGAATGCGCGCGGCCTCATGCGCCAGCGCTTCCGCTGGTCATTCGGCATTCTTCAAGCCGTGTGGAAGCACGGCGCTGCCATTCGCCGCCGCAGCCGTCTGGGCTGGATTGCCCTGCCCAACATTATTATTTTTCAGATCATGCTTCCGCTGGTATCGCCTTTCATCGACATCATGTTTCTGTTTGGCGTGCTGGAGTACGCCGCCGCGCGTTACTTCCATCCGGAAAGCACGGACGCAAGCAGCTTTGAACGCCTTGCTTTTTATTTCGTGATCTTTCTGGCCATTGATTTCATTGCATCGGCGCTGGCGTTTCTGCTGGAGCGGCGCGTGGAAGGGACAGGCGAAGACGCGCAGCTGCTGCTCCACTTGTGGCTCCAGAGATTTTCTTACCGGCAGCTTTTCTCCGCGGTGCTGGCCAAGACCGTGAAGCGCGCTATAGACGGAAAGCCCTTCGCCTGGGACAAGCTGGAGCGCACCGCCGCGGTCACCAAGAACCGCATACCGGTTACGCCTACTCCTGGTCCCAACTGATATCCCAGAGTCCCGGCTTACTGCGTCCCGGCCTGCGGCTTGATGATTTCGTCCAAAATATTCGGCTGACCGTCCTCACGAACCAGGTGTGGGTATCGCTCCCCCTCGTGATAGTTCACCTGATATGTGCTGTAGTATTCGCCGTTCTCCGCTAGCAATGAGATTGGTTGCTGGCCCTTGATCGATCCCCGCAGCGCAGCGCGAATCACGTCTTTTGACCACTTGCGGCCGTTCACCGCAATAACTTTCATTCCCGGCCCCAGGCCGGCGGCGTACGCAGGCGATCCCGGAATCACGTCGAGTACATCACCTTCCTTGGTGGCGATGAAACCCAGAGAAAAACTCAAATCAATTGATTCGCTGTTTTTTTCTCGCGCTTCCATCGTTGCATTCTTCTGCGCGGTATAAACCAGCTTCCATCCGCCATTGGTGATTCCGCCCATAGGGGCATGGGGCGATTTGGAATCAAGACGTTCACGCAGCAGTTTGGCCCAGTCATTCGGCACAACCTGGTTGAGCGTTGCGACCACATCTTCAAATTTGTACGGAACAACAGTTGGCGGGCCGCTCTGGCCTCCATAAAAAAGATGGCAAAAGTCATTCA
>JBAVUZ010000298.1:0-2534 GCA_049697035.1 Candidatus Angelobacter sp.
AAACTGGTCAAGATCGTGTATGACACGTTGAAAAACCAGTGGGTCTTCGAAGACTTTCCCAGCTTTACCCTGGCTGCCTAAACCCAGCCAAAACAATTTTTGAGTAGACATTATTCATGGGAGACACCGAGGCACGGAGAAAACCAGGGATTTAGCCGCCAATTAACGCGAATACACGCGAAATGAATTCAAGGATTTGTTCTGATGACCCGATTGCACCGCTAAATATTTCTTTGATATCCGATACTGACCAAAGGGTTTGGAAAAATTCTGATTCGCGTTTTTCGCGTGCATTCGCGGCTGAAACGTCTTATCTTCCGTGGATGGACCTTCACATCGGCACATCAGGATGGTCATACGCGAGCTGGAAGCCGGCGTTCTTTCCGGAAAAGCTGCCGTCGAAGCGCTTTCTTGAGTTCTACGCGACGCGGCTGAATGCCGTGGAGCTGAACGCGACCTTTCGGCGCATGCCGACGGCGAGCGCCATCGCCGGGTGGGTAGGCCCGACGCCCTCGGATTTCAAGTTTGCCGCCAAGGTGCATCAATCGATTACTCACTTCAAAAGGCTCAAGGACTGCGACGATTCTTTCCGGTTTTTTCTGCAGAGCATGGAGCCGATGCGGCAGTCGGGGAAGCTGGGGCCGATATTGATCCAGACGCCGCCGAATTTGAAGGCCGATATTGACTTGCTGCGAACGTTTGCGCAGCTGCTGCCGCAGGCGTACAGGTTTGCCTTTGAGTTCCGGCATGAGAGCTGGTTTACAGATACGGTGTATGAGGTCTTGAGATCGAAGAACGCCGCGTTGTGCTGGGCGGAGAGCGAGAAGATTGTGGTGCCGAAGGTGGCGACGGCGGACTTTTTGTATTATCGCTTTCGCGAGCCGGAGTACAGCACGCCCGGTTTACAAAAGGTGGCGGAAGAGTTGAAGGCGCAGAGTGCGGAACGCGAGGTGTTTGCGTTTTTTAAGCATGAAGAGCAGCCGGAGAGCGCGTTGAATGCCGTGACCGTTGCGCGGCTGAACGGGATTGAAGAAAAGCCTTTCGTGATGCCTGAGAAGAAGGCAGGGAAAAAGAACACTGCAAAATAGCAGTTGCCCTCCTTCGCTCCTCCTCAGTCCTGCCCGTTCACGCCAAGAGCGGGCGTGAATGGGGCCCCGACTGCTGCACTTCCTCGGAGTCGCTCAGGAGGGCAAGGAATGAGCAATCTCCGGCACTGCTGAAGCACTACCCAGCGATTGTCTCAATCGCATTTACAGCATCCGACGGCAACTGCAGGGAGCGGCTGGCAAGGTCCTGCTTCATGTGTTCAGGGTTTGTGGTCCCTGTAAGCGACAATATGCCGACGGCGCGAGCGAAAGCAAAGATCACTTGGGCGGGCGTTGCGTTTATTTCTTTGGAAAGGTCAGTGACGATAGGATGATGCAGGACTTGCCGGTTTGCGGTGAGAAGAGAGAAACCCTGGTAGACGATGTTGTGTTCGCGACAAAATGCGCGGACTTCGCGGTCCCAGCCGCGAATGGCATAGCATCGGTTCTGGACAACTGCGGGCGGTTCCGCATGGGCCCGGGCCATCTGCTGCAGTTGAGCAAGTGAAATGTTGCTGACGCCGAGAAGGCGTGTGCGCCCGGCGTCGCGTTCTTTGATCATGGCCTGCCAGGTTTCAAAATCGTCTGTGGTCCAGTGGGAGTGAGAGGCGGGGCCGTGGAGAACAAAGCTGTCCACATGGTCCGTGCCGAGATGCTGGAGCGAACTGGCCATCGACTGCGCGACCTGAATGGAAAGAGTTGCGGCAGGATCGTATGGGAGGCGATTGTCTTGCCCATCCTGATAGGTGAACTTGGTCTGGAGAAAAAGATCGGCGCGGGTGACAAGCCCGGCGCGGTACGCGGCTGCAAGGCCCTGGCCGACCCCGGCTTCAAAGTAATGCTTGCGCTGATTGGCCGTATCGATGGCGCGGAAACCGGAGCGGATCGCGAGTTCAGTTAAGGCTGCGGTGCGGTCTTCTTTCCACGCGGTGCCATATAGGAAGTCTGGAATGGAAGTCGGTTGGGCTTTTGGCATCGATTTATTCTTACATACGGCGTTTTGTTGTTTGATTTGTTGAGGCAGGAGTGCAGATGAGCGTTTATGCGATTGCGCAATTGAAGATCACGGACCGGGCGGCCTATGACCGCTACCAGGCGAAGTTCATGGGCGTGATGAAACGTTTCCAGGGGCGGGTGCTGGCGGCGGACGAGAAGCCGCAGGTGATCGAAGGTGAATGGGAGCGGGACAAGGTTGTCTTGCTGTCCTTTCCCGATGAGGCGGCGTTCCGGGAGTGGGCGGATTCACCGGAGTATCAGGAGATTTCAAAAGATAGGAAGGCTGGCTCTGAGGCGGTGGTGCTGCTGGTGAAGGGAATTGGATAACCCTATTCCACCGCGGAGGCGCAGAGACGCGGAGGTTGAAGAGAAAAATTTCGAGCGATCTATTTTTTAGTTGATTGATTCGCTGGATATTCGCTATAATGAGTTCTGCCAACGATGGTCTAGCAA
>JBAVUZ010000299.1:0-6600 GCA_049697035.1 Candidatus Angelobacter sp.
GCGCTAGTGGAGTATGAGATTGCTCTCAAGACCGATCCCAACCGCTTCAACGGCCTTTACGGCGCGGCCCGCGCAGCGGAGATGACCCAGCAGAAAGAAAAGCGTCCGGCTATTACGCGCAGCTGATCAAGAATTGCCAGGGTTCGAATTCTGATCGAGAGGAACTGGCAAAGGCTAAAATTCTGGTGGCGGCAAAGTGATCCGGCATAAAACGGAAATAGAATTCCTTTGTCCTTGAGATTTGCGTAGCAGACAGGATTTGCGTTTCTGCTTCATGGGCCGGTTTACTAGCATCAGTCCATCGTAAAATTTGCTGGTAGCAAGCTGATTCAAGCAAGCACCAATTCAATTCAGTTCATTATGACGAAAAGCGCAGCCCTTTATTTCCATTATCCGTGCTTTGATGGGCTTGTTTCCGCAGCGCTCTCCTGGGAGTTTCTGGAGACACAAAAGGGTTGGAGCGTGGATGAGCTCTGCCCTGTCAATTACACCGTCCGCAACAATTGGCTCGCCAGCGGACTGAAGCGGCCCTGCGCCATTGTCGATTTCCTCTACCACCCAAGCACGGATTTCTGGGCTGACCATCATGCCACCTCCATGCTCAGCAAAGAGGCGGAAGCGGACTATCAGCGGCGTCGGGTAGAATTCCCTTTGTATTTTGACGAGCAGGCGGGTTCCTGCGCCTCTCTTCTTTTTCGCCACGTGGGCCATGTGCTGGCTGGCAAAGCACATTTGCAGGAGATGGTGGCGTGGGCGGAAAAGATTGATTCCGCCCGATATGCATCTGTTGAAGAAGCAGTACTGGGCAAAGCAGCCGCCCTCAAGATCAATCGCAGCATCCTGTTTGAATCGGGCGCGGACTATGCGCGGTTTCTGTGCAAAGAGTTGCGTGCCCACCCTCTGGACCATGTGGCTGCGCTGGACGCGGTAAGAACCCGCCAGGATGAAGTAGAGCGGCGAATCCGCGCTGGGTTGAAGCTAGTGGAACACCGGATCAGGATGGAGCCGGGCGCGGTTGCGACCTTTGAGGCGGAACAGGGCAAGGATGAGATGATCAACCGCTATTCTGCTTACTACTTTGCGCCCGATGCCCGTTATTCCGTTGGAATCATCCACTCTGAAGAAGGGACGGCCGTCACCGCCATGCGCAACCCCTGGCGGGAATTTCCCAGCGTCGGGTTGGGGCGTATTTTTGAAAAGTTTGGCGGCGGCGGACACCAGCGAGTGGGTTCTATCTTCATTCCAAAAAATGAGTCACAACGCATCCCCAATGTGGTAAAGTCCCTGCTTTCCCAACTGTCTTTAACCGGCCCTGAAGTGAACGTGTGATCGCTTGATCGAAAAATTCAACTTTTACGATATCTATGGCTACCTGCTTCCGGGCGCAGCAGCGCTTTTGCTGTTCTGGCTGCCGCTGGGACTGGCACAGCACAAATTGCCGTCAGGCGACTGGACGTCTGCCTTGCTGGGAGCTGTGCTGGCATACATAACGGGCGTCTTGCTACAAACGTTTGCTGACAAGGTATTACGATCGACCGCGTCAAAGATCAAAGATGGAAATGCGGTGCGTGAGCGGTTTCCGTCGCAACAACTCCTCGACAATGGCGGACCTCTTTCTGACACGGTTAAAACCGGCGTTGCCGAAGCCGTGGAAGACAAATTCGGGATCAAAAAAGAGAACTTGGCGGTGAACACAACACCCACCAAGGAGCAGGATGGCAACCGAAACGATGCGTTTTTGCTGGCGCGTCACTTTCTGGTTGCGGCAAAGGAAGCATCTTACGTTGAGCAATACGAGGGGATGTATGCGCTAATGCGAGGCGTGGCTGCTTCCCTAGGGCTGGCCGCGGTATATTACCTGGGCTGGGCGCTGAGCTTTTTGCGCGGAAGTTGGACTTCGCAAGCTGCCTACGCCGCTGTGGCTGCGGGGCTTGTTGTGGCGGTTCTGAGCACAATAGCTCTGGTCCTGCGCAAGAAAAGCATTCTCGTTGTGGAATGGCTTGCGGCATTAGCGTTGCTGGTGGCGGCTTTGGGCCTGGGATTTGGCATGGGCCATCGCTACGAAGACACCGCAAGACTGCCTGCCCTGCTTTTGCTGTGCGCGCTGGCAGCGCTCCTGGGAAGTTTGCGCGCATACCGTTTCTACAAGGAGTTTACGATGACGTTTGCTGTGGCGGTATGGCGAGACTTTTTTGTTGCCGGAAAGAAAAAAGCCGATCCACCGGCAGGCCCGCAAGCGGGCGGTAACGGTGTATAAACCATGGCTGATCAAAACCAACAACAGTCCGCAAAACCTGATCCCCAAAAGAACCAAGAGAGCGCCCAGCCCAGCACCCGAAAGCGCTGGATAACATTTGCTATCCTGAGCGCTCTGGCAATCATCGCGTTGGCGTTGCTGGTATATCAGAACGCTGGTGGTGGAACCAGAAGCGTTTTCTCGCCGAAACAAGATAAATTCATTCCCCCGGAACCAGGTACGTGGCGGTTCATCGTCTCCGGTGACTCGCGCAACTGCGGTGATATCGTGGTGCCCACGATTGCAGCCCACAGCCTTTCGCGGTACCAACCCGCGTTCTATTGGCATCTGGGCGACCTGCGCGCCATCTACAAGATCGATGAAGACATGGCGGCCGAAGCCCAAAAGAAGGGCCAGTATCTAGGCTGCAAATCATATCTGGACCACGCGTGGCCTGACTTTATCGATCATCAGATTGCGGCTTTCGGCACCACTCGGTTTTATCTCGGCATTGGCAATCATGAGCTAATCCCACCCAAAACCGG
The DNA here is from genome assembly GCA_049697035.1 of Candidatus Angelobacter sp. Taxonomy (GTDB): domain Bacteria; phylum Acidobacteriota; class Terriglobia; order Terriglobales; family Acidobacteriaceae; genus Angelobacter. Next base: position 2,782 of record JBAVUZ010000299.1, read on the forward strand.
CGCGGAGTTCTCCTCTCAATTTGAAGATTGGCTGGCAACGCCACGACGCCAGATGGTGCGCGATGAGGGCAAGTTGATCGCCGCGGACCCGAGCAAGCCGTGCCAGGAGACCGCAAAAAAGAGTTATGTTTCCGCACTGCCGTACTATCACTGGTTACAGGGCACGGTGGACTTCATTTATCTTGATAACTCTTCCGGCAGCTTTTCCTATAAAGATTCAGCGGGCAATTATTCACAGGACCAAATGGTTTGGTTTGATTGCATTCTTGGACGGGCTGCAAAGAATACAGAGATCTCTACCGTTGTAGTAGGCATGCATGAGGCCCTGCCGGACAGCAATGCCAAAGAGCATGCGATGTGCGACACATCCATCACAGACAAGCAAGATTTACAGGAAAGTTGCAATACCGGCAATCATGTCTATAAGGCTTTGGTCGAGTTGCAGAAAAAGAAGCACGTTTACGTGCTGGCCAGCCATTCTCATTTCTATTTGAAAGGCATCTTCGATACAAAAGCCGCTGCGGAACGCCTGCCAGGGTGGATTGTAGGCACTGCGGGAGCAGTCCGCTATCCGCTTCCCGACGGCATAAAGTCAGGTCCGGAAGCCAGGGAAGACGTGTACGGTTATCTGCTGGCAACGGTAAAGCAAGACGGGCAGATTGATTTTGACTTCAAAGAAGTGAAGGAATCTGACGTTCCCAGCGAAGTGCGCCAGAGCTATCCTTCGTCATTCCCGAACTGGTGCTTTGCCCATAATTCAGAGCATAAAGATCCTGTGATTGGGGAAACCACCAATCGATGCATTCCATTCGTAGAGCCGGAGAAGAAGCCGCCTGCGAAGAAGAAGGCTAAAGGTTCAGCGCGAGACTAGCTTCTTCGCCTTCCTGAACACATCCAGAAACATTTTCTCCGTCAGCTTGCCGGTAAGCGTGTTTTGCAGTGAAGGATGATACGAGCACAGCAGTGTGCAGCCGTTCGGCAGTTTATATGTTTCACCATGGCCGAAGAGAATTCCGCTTTTTGATTTCAGCTCGCCACGCCGTTTCAGGTAATTCAGATACGCATCGAACGCGATCTTCCCCAGCACTACCACAACTTTCACGTTCGTCAGCGCGGCAAATTCGCGATCGAGAAATGCAGCGCAATTTCCAATCTCTTCCGGTAGCGGCTTGTTTTCCGGCGGAGCGCAGCGCACAGCAGCCGTAATGTAGGCGTCAATGAGTTGAAGCCCATCTTCACGACGGACAGCCGTCGGCTGTGAAGCAAACCCAGCTTTGTGCAGGATGGGATACATAAAGTTGCCAGAGCCATCGCCGGTAAAAGGGCGGCCTGTCCGGTTTGATCCATGAGCGCCGGGTGCAAGGCCAAGAATCAGCAGACGCGCGTTGGGATCTCCAAAGCCGGGCACTGGTTTGGCCCAGTAATCCCAGTCAAGGTAAGCGCGGCGTTTGATCTGGCCCACTTTGCGGCAATGCGCAATCAGCCGAGGGCAGAGCGTGCACGCAATGATTTCTTCATTAAGCGCGCCGAGATCGGTCGGCGAGGAATCGAGTGTTGTGCTTTGGCTGGAAGGGCGGGGCATTTACTAAAAGTTTATCAGCGTCTGTTCATCAGAGTAAAAGCTCAGGCGTGGCGATGATCGCGCTGCATCAGGGAAGCCAGGGCGTCAAGGAACGCTTCGGGACCGTCGAGCGGATTCACGTGAAGCTCAGATTCGTCTTCATCCCTCTGGTCGTATGGATCAAGCACCACGGAAGGAATGTGTTTGTTGTGCCCTTCTGAGCATACGCGGCGACGTTCCGGAATGGGCACGGAATTAGCAATCACAATAGCGCAGACATGGCGTATGCGAAGAATTCTTAGCGCGGCATCGACCGTAGAAACCGGTATCACCCCGTACCCGGCATGCGCCAAAACGGCATTGCGGATGGGAGCCAACACCCTCTCTGCGGAGATAGAAAGGACTGATGGACGCATAGTTTTGTCCCGTCGACTAACCCTTGCCTTAATCAGTTCTAGATTTGTTTGCAGTATTGTCCCCTGAGAGGGGCGAAAGCAAGTAAAAAAAGGCTTAATTTTGTGTAGCAAAGCAGCCGTGCCGAATTGGCACAGCCCCGCTGTTGAACGCGATAACAGCTCATTCCCGTTACGATTGCTGCGATTTAACGTTTCAGCGGATAATGATTATCGTCTGGAAATGCACAAAAGCTTTCAATTCCGCGATTTAGCCGATCTTTTTGCCAAGGCCAATGAAGAAAAGTCTGGCGACCAACTGGCCGGGCTTGCGGCCCGATCTGAGCAGGAACGCGTGGCAGCCAAGTTCACGCTGGCCGATTTGCCGCTTCAGGAAATTGTGGCCAATCCGCTCATCCCTCCCGAGCAGGATGACGTCAGCCGCCTGATCCTTGAGACCCACGACCAGGACAATTTCTCGACCATCAAGAGCATGACGGTCGGCGAGTTTCGCGAATTCATCCTGAGCGACGAAACGAATGAAGCTACGCTCAAAGCGTTGCAGTGGGCCATTACGCCGGAAATTGCCGCCGCCGTTACCAAGCTCATGAGCAACAAAGACCTGGTGCTGGCCGCCAATAAGATTCGCGTGGTCACGCACTGCCGTAACACTATGGGCCAGCGCGGCGTCCTGGGAATTCGCCTTCAACCCAACCATCCGGCGGACGATGCGGTGGGAATCCTGCTGTCAGCATTCGACGGCCTACTGTATGGCTGTGGTGATGCCGTGATCGGCGTCAATCCCGCGACTGACGCAGTCGAGAGTGTAAGCGCCATTCTGCATGCGCTTAATCGGCTGATTGAGGCGTACAAAATTCCCACGCAAAGTTGCTGCCTGGCCCACATCTCTACTCAACTCAAAGCCATGGAGCGCGGCGCGCCGCTGGACTTGCTGTTCCAGTCCGTGGCGGGAACGCAAAAAGCGAATGAGAGTTTTGGCGTCACGCTGAGCATGTTACGCGAAGGAAGAGAACGCGTACTGGATCACCACAAACAAAAAATCTCACCACGGAGGCACGGAGACGCTGAGAAAGGCGATGATAGTCGACAGATGACGGCGGAGCCATTGCGGACCAATGAAGCAGCGGCAATGTCCGGCGCCATCAACGATAGAAGGGCTTCAACCTCCGATGAAGCTCGTTTCACGAAAGAAAACTCTTCCCAAAATCCTCCGCGTCTCCGCGCCTCCGCGGTGAAAGGCTCCGCAGAATTGAACGTAATGTATTTCGAAACCGGCCAGGGCAGCGCTCTTTCCGCTGACGCACATCACGGCATTGATCAACTTACTCTGGAAGCTCGCGCGTACGGCGTGGCCCGCGTCTTTGAACCGTTTCTGGTTAATAGCGTGGTTGGCTTTATCGGTCCGGAATATCTCTATGACGAACGCCAGATCGTCCGCGCCGGACTGGAAGATCATTTCATGGGCAAACTGCTTGGCCTGCCCATGGGGTGCGATGTCTGCTATACCAATCACGCTGCCGCTGACCAGAACTCGGCCGACAACCTGCTCATGCTGCTTACCGCAGCCGGATGCAATTATTTTATGGGAGTGCCCTGCTCAGACGACGTGATGCTCAATTATCAATCCACCAGCTTTCATGACGCACTGGCCGTTCGACGCCTGTTCAACCTGCGTCCGGCGCCGCAGTTCCTGACGTGGCTCCATGAGATGGGCCTATATAAAGGAAGCGAGCCCGCGAGGATTGAGGCAAGCGCGCGCCGTCAACTGGTTGCAGGTTTGGAAAAGGCGATGAAGTAAATGCCGGTGAATTGGTAATTGAGTAATTTCTTAATTTGGTAATTGAA
>JBAVUZ010000300.1:0-4795 GCA_049697035.1 Candidatus Angelobacter sp.
AATTTCCTTGGTCGTGGTCTTGCCCGCCGAGCCTGTCACAGCCAGCAGCGGCTTGCCCCAAAGCCTGCGCGCGGCAGCACCCAGCAGTTGCAGCGCCTTGAGTGAATCTTCTACTTGCAGCAGCCGCAGCGGATTGCCTGCGACCTTCTTTCCTTCTTCAACAATCGCGCCCACAGCGCCTTTTTCCAGCGCGGCCTGCACGTAGTTATGCCCATCAAAGCGCTCTCCCGCGATGGCAATGAACAAATCACCTGCATTGAGCGTGCGCGAATCAATGGAATACCCCATGGCGACTGCTTCCTGGTCACATTCGCCTCTGGAGCCCACAAACTCGGCGATTCGCCATAACGGCAGCTTCATTTCTTCCCTCCGCCTGCGTAACTCATCTGTTGTAGCGCTTCCCGGGCCACCTGCACATCATCAAAAGGGAATGTACCTTCGCGCGTGATTTGAGTTTTCTCATGCCCCTTGCCGGCAATCAACACCACGTCACCCGGCATGGCCTCAATCAGAGCCAGCCGTATGGCTTTTTTGCGGTCCGGCTCCACTTCATGCCGTGTGCCCGTTGGACGAAGGCCGGGCAGCGCGTCATCAATAATTTGTAGCGGATCTTCACTGCGCGGATTGTCAGAAGTAAGGACAACGAAATCGCTTCCCTTGCCCGCCGCCTCAGCCATGAGCGGGCGCTTGGTCCTATCGCGATCACCACCGCAGCCGAACACGGTGATCACCCGGCCCAGCCCCAATCCTCGCCGCGCGAAGTCGCGTGCGATGGCCGTGAGGTTGCGTAGCGCATCATCGGTATGAGCGTAATCCACCACCACGGTGAAAGGCTGGCCGCAATCCACTTTCTCAAACCGTCCCGGCACCTGCTTGAATTGCGCGATGGCTTCAGCAATCTGCTGGAGCGAGCACCCACAGGCAAACGTCGCAGCCGCGGCCGCCAGGATGTTGTAAATGTTAATGCCGCCGATCAGCGCCGTCTTAATCGTTACGCCGCCGGAAGGCGTGATGAGCTCAAACCTCGTGCCGTCCTGCTGCAAGTCGATGTTGGTCGCCTTGAAATCGCCGTTCTGGATTCCATAGAGAATCACCTGCTGGCTTAGCGTCTTGCGGCTTTGGCCCAGACTCTGGCCATATTCGTCGTCGGCGTTGATCACAGAAGCGCGAGGCGGGCGCGTTCCGCAGCCCAGAAACAAAATGCTCTTGGCCTCAAAGTAGCTGTCCATGCTCTTGTGGTAATCCAGATGGTCGCGCGTGAGGTTGGTGAACACCGCCACTTCATACGGAACGCCCCAAACGCGCTCCTGTGCCAGCGCGTGCGACGAGACTTCCATCACCGCGTGCGTCGCGCCCGCGGCAAGGGCTTCAGCAAAAATCTGGTTCAATTCGAGCGCTTCCGGCGTGGTATGCGGCGAAGGCAGAACCCGGTATGGAAGATTGCTGCCTGCCTGCGGTGCGCCTGCCTTGGCTGGCACATGATATTCAATGGTTCCAATCAGCGCCGAAGGGCGCGCGCAATGTCTGAGGATCGACTCGCACAAAAAACTTGTTGTGGTCTTGCCATTGGTGCCGGTGATGCCGAGGACCTTCAGCTTCTCCGCGGGATGCCCGTAAAAATTGGCGCTCATGCGGGAAAGCGCGCGGCGTCCGTTGGGAACCACTGCCCATGGAACCTGCTGGCGTCGGCGCTCGGACTTGGAATCCGTAACCACGGCCACAGCGCCATTCTTCAACGCGCTATCAATATGGCGATTGCCGTCACTGGCCTCGCCGCGCATGGCGACGAAGACAAATCCCGGCTCCACGCGGCGGGAGTTGTAGTCCAGGCCTGAGATTTCCGGATCGCCACCGCTGTGCGAGACGCCCAGCCCCCACAACAGTTGAGAGAAGTTCATTGAGCTAGATTATAAGCATTTTTTGAAAAGACAACAGACGCCTAGTTGCCGCGAATCAACGCGAAACAGCGCGAAAAAAAATCTTTCTTGCTTGCCTGGATTCGTGTTTATTCGCGTGTATTCGCGGCCAGGGTTCCGTTACGTAGTTTCTCTGGTAGAGCGTTGAGTCTGCGGCACGCTTCCGCCAACTCGGCATCGGTTTTCGCAAAGCAGAAGCGGATCAGGTTTTCGCCGCCATTGCCGTGGTAAAAAGCCGAGCCCGCCACCGTCGCAACGCCAGTCTGCTGGAGCAGGTACATGGCTTTTTCGCGGCTGGTTCTGCCGGGGAGGATCGACGCGTCGGCCAGGACATAGTAGGCACCCTTGGGGACTGATGGCGTCAGGCCGATCTCTTTGAGGACGGCGCACAGCATGTCGCGCTTTACGACATACTCTTTGCCGATCTCGGCGTAGAAGCTTTCCGGCAACTGCCGAATCCCCTCAGCCACGCCAATCTGCAGCGGCGCGGGCGCGCACACATATATAAGGTCGTGGAAGTAGGCGATGCCCTGAGTCCAGCGGCGGTCGCAAACCGTGTATCCAATGCGCCAGCCAGTGATGCTGAACGTCTTGGAATAGCCGGACATCGTGATCGTCCGCTCGCGCATGCCCGGAAGCGTGGCCATGCTGATGTGTTGGCCTTCAAAGACAAAGTATTCGTAAATCTCGTCAGTAAAAACGAACAGGTCATGCCGTTTGGCGAAGCTGGCAATCCATTCCATCTCTTCACGCGTAAATACTTTGCCGGACGGATTAGCCGGCGAGTTCAGCACGATGGCCCGCGTCCGCAGCGTGACTGTGCGCTCCAGATCTTCACGATTGAATGTCCAATCCGGTGCGCGCAGCGTTACGTAAAGTGGAACGGCCTCAGCGGCTATCAGCGTGTTCAGGTGGTAGCCATAAGAAGGTTCAAACAGGATGACTTCGTCGCCCGGATTCAGAAGCGCCAGGCACGCGGCATAAAACGCGCCGGTGGCGCCTGAGCTCACCACGACTTCCGTCTCGGGATCGCAGGCAACGCCATTGAAGCGCTGCATTTTTTCCGCGATGGCCTGCCGGATCGGCGCCAGCCCTTCCGCGCGCGTGTAACTGTTGATGCCCTGGTCCATGGCCTGCTTTGCGCCCGTGCGCACCGGCAGCGGCACTTCGGTATCGCAGATGCCCTGGGCCAGATTAATGCCCTGGACCTTTTCGCAAGCAATCGACATGGCGCGAATTTCAGATTGCACGGTTCGGGCGGCGCGGCGGCTCAGGGAAAGGGGCATCAGCGGCTCCTAAAGGTCATAGTCATTGTAAATCCCGTCATAGAAACGCAAAAACCTAGAGGCCGGCTTGCGCGCCGAGCCGGACGCATCAAGCGCAGAATGCCACTTGGTTCGAGAACACTCTCAATCGGTTTGGAACGCAGCGACAGAATTAACGGTTCGTAAACTCCACCAGCGCGGCCAGTTTGGCGCGGGCGGCTCCTGTATCAATCGACTGGACAGCCATCGGCATAGCATCGGCCAATGAGTCCGCGCGGCCGGCGGCAACCAGCGCGGCGGCGGCATTCATCAGGACAATATCGCGACGCGGAGATTTCTCGCCCTCAAGCAGCTTCCATATGATATCGGCATTGGTCTTGAGATCGCCGCCCAGGATCGTGCTCATGGGCGCGCGCTCCAGCCCAAACTGCTCCGGCGTAACTTCATAAATGCGCACCCACTCGCCACGCACTTCGCCGATCTTGGTAGGGCCGCTGATGGAAATTTCATCCAGACCGTCTGCGCCATGGACGACCAGCGCACGCCGAAGTCCCAGGAACTTGAGCGCCTGCGCCAGCTTTTCAACCAAATCGACAGAGTAAACACCCACGACCTGCGCCGAAGCGCGCGCCGGATTGGTGAGCGGCCCGAGAAGGTTGAATACTGACCGCAGAGGCCGCAGGTCTTTGCGCGCGGGTTGAACGTGCTTGGTGGCCGTATGCATGGCCGGAGCAAACATAAAAGCGATGCCGATCTCGCGCAGGCAGTCGGCAATGCGGGGCGGAGGAATGGTGATGTTTACGCCCAGAGCTTCCATCACGTCGGCGGAGCCGCACCGTGACGTGATGCCGCGATTACCATGCTTGGCCACACGAACGCCCGCGCCCGCGATGGTGAGCGCCGTAGCGGTGGAGATGTTGAAGGTGTCACTGGCATCGCCGCCAGTGCCGCAGGTATCCACCAGAGCTTCACGTTCAGTGCCGCTGATATCGAGCGCGCTGCCATCGGCGTTGGAGAGTGGCTGAGCGGCGGCGCGGATTGCTTCGGCAAAACCGACGATCTCTTCCACGGTCTCACCCTTCATATGCAGCGCAACCAGCAGAGCGGCGACCTGCGCGTCCGTGGCCTTCCCGTCCAGAAGTTCGCCCATCACTGCCCGCGCCTCTTCCCGCGAGAGAGAGTGCCGGTGGTTGGCGATTTTACAGAGCGCGTCGACGATCATGGGAATAGATGAATATTATCAGGTAGGGTTGAGGATTAAGGAATGGAAAACACTTACCCGGAGACACGGACGCACGTAGAAGACGGGTGGATCGCCGTTAATCGCGCGTAATCGAAAAATTGTGCCGCCCAATTGTCTCTGGCTAAGAAGCGGCAGCGGAGCCGATGGCCTTCCTTCGCACTAACCAATTCCTATGTTTCTAGGCTCCTTGAAAGCCATTCCTTTCTTTGTAACAAGGTTCGCCACACATTCGTCTTCAAACCGAACCCTGGGCCTTGGCTTAGTTGGGCGCACGATTGGCCCGCATCTCTATCACTTTTCTGTTGTCCATCTTCACAAAGCTCCTCCCATTTATCATCATCTCAGTGCTGGATCTCAACACAGAAGTAAAA
>JBAVUZ010000301.1:0-3111 GCA_049697035.1 Candidatus Angelobacter sp.
ATCAGGGCACTCGCATTCAATGGAAGTTTGACCGCGCCAAGGCAAGAAAGAAATTCCGTTACGATCCAATAATCACGCGGTCAGAGAACTAGCAGCTAAATTGTCAAGGAACATTTCTTTCATCCGCCTGGGCGGCATCAATTTACAATCTTTGGCAGTTTTCGGCGATCCTGGCAATCCAAAATCACTGTTCAGTTGATCGGTTTAACCCTCCTACCCCCTCCCCGGGTATCCCACCATATCCCAGTTTGGCGTAGGTTTATCCCAGTATGGGGTTCTGGATCCCAACCCCTGATCAACTTGGTCAAGCAGTGATGATTTTTTCAATTTTATAAACAGCCATAGCCATCTTAACGCACTCTATTTTTACGAATCAATAGCGAAATAGGACATTGTTCTATTTCGCGTATAGGCTGTGAGGGTATTCGCTCGCGAGGAAGCCGGACGGGAACGCTTTGCTGGACTAGTTTCTGGCCGTTAACCGACCTTCAGAATTCCGTCTCCGCAACTCGCTTCAGCAGGCGGATAAGCATGTCACGATCTTCTTGCGTTAATTCCTGTCGCAGCTTATCGTCAGCAGCGCGACGAATCTTGATCAGATTCTCCCTGTACTTGTTGCCTTTAGGGGTCAGTTGCGCGACCAGAGCCTTACCTGATGGCGCTTTCCTTTCTGACAACAGTCCTTCCTCAACCATAGTTTTGATGGATCGGTGTACAACGGTCCGATCGAAGCCAAGCATCTTCGCAATCTGGTTCTGGTTAAGCCCCCCACCACCTCGCAGGGCGTTCAGAATGAACCCGCGCGTGGCTGAACACCGTGTTTTTCTTTCAAGCCGCCTGCCAACCGAGAAATACGCGGCGGCAATATGGGCCAGCACCGAGTCTCGCAGGATGTCTTCAGGAATTGACTTGCCTTCAATCACAGGAATGTCACCGTTGCTTCCAGGGGCCTGCGCCATTGTGGCTGCTCTACGCGGCTGGCGGGCTTTTTCCCCACGGCAATCACCATGATTATCTCCTGGTGTTTTGGCGAAAGCTTAAGCAACTTTGACAGCCGGCTGTGGTCAAAACCTTCCATGGGACACGTATTAAGCCCCAAAGCCTCAGCCGCAATCATCAGGTTCTCACAGGCCAGGGCCGTACTCTTCGTCGCCCACTTTAACAAGTCATGCCGAAACAAAGGTGGCGTCCCGATTGCCTTCCACAAATTCACCAGTCGAAAAATTGTCCATTTGATTGCGGCGAAAATACCGAACGGCCCTGGCATGAACAGGATCCGGCCGATCTTTGCCGTCCGCTCATAGGCTCGGATTTTGTCGTGGCTGAAGCCGTTCGTACGCATCCACTCCAACTGGGCCCGCGAGGTCGTCGCCAGCGAGCCTATATCGGCCACGGCAATAACCAGCGCGGAAGCCGTGCGCGCCGGAGATTGGTTAAAGCATAATCTAGCGGTCGTTTCCCTCATCGCAGGTGAGTCAACCCAATACAGATGATAAGGCTGCGTGTTGAAACTTGAAGGGGCCAATCGGGCAGCGTCGAGTAGCTGTTCACGCTGCTCTTCAGAGATCGTCACCGGCTCGAACATTTTGACCGCTCTGCGTTTGGAAATCGCCTGTAAAGAGTCGCTCATAATCCCTCCATGTTGCTATTGCAACATAAATGTGTTGCTATGGCAACATAGAAAGGGAAACGTTCTGGTTTCGCCCCCATTCGTGAAAACTGGGCTCGGCTCCCATTAACCCAGGTGCGGTCACGGCTACACGCGGACCATCTGTGTCTCCGCCTCTTTACCCGAGCCCGACTCCGAAGCAGTAATAGCCAAACTCTAACTTACGGTAGAGATGTAGAAAACTGTATCTATGCAGGAGTTCGTCTTTTCGTGACTGGATACATAAGCGCGCGAAATTTATCCGGAGCCCTGCGAACTGAGTTTGAGGCAGTAGAGAATTTCACGCGATTTATATGCCATCTAAATTTGCCGATCATAGTCGCTCCCTAAACTTGCTGCGATGTTGATTCCAATGTTTCGGAGGAAACTATGCATCGCAGTGATACAAGAAAATGGCGCGCGAAGACCATTGCTTGCGCGTCCATCCTGGCCTTCTCGGTTTTCGGCCTTGGGTCATTGGCCCAGGCCCAGGCCGATCCGGATAAAGCTGTTGACTCCATCAAGACCGCTACGCCGATTAAACACGTCATTATCATCGTTGGCGAGAATCGTAGCTTCGATCATATTTTCGCCACGTATGAGCCAAAAGACCGGCATGAGAAAGTGTTGAACCTTTTGTCTGAGGGCATCATCAATCAGGATGGCTCGCCGGGCCCGAACTTCGCGAAGGCGCATCAATTCAAGATCGTCTCCGCGCCCAATGGCGGCAAATTCTTCGCCAGCGCGGATCTGTCGCAAAAACAACTCTACGCGACTCTACCGGCGCCCGATGTGGCCGGCGTTGGCGCGGTGTCACCCTATCTTCCCGTTTTGAGCATCCCCGGCGGAGACCCCGGCCTGCCACCCGCTGACCAATTCCTGTTCGGCACCGGAGGCACGGGTTTAGGTTTCACGCTGGGCCCGGATACGCGCATCACTAACGTGAACAACCTGCCGCCAGGTCCGTTCCAGATGACCGGCCCCACCATGCCTCTCGACGCCTTCACGGGCGACACCATCCATCAGTATTTCCAGATGGTCCAGCAGATGGATTGCGCCATTGATAAGGAGCACGTATCGAAACGCAACCCGACCGGCTGTCTCCATGATTTGCAGTCGGCGATTACGACGACCTACAGCACGCCACCCACGGGAACGCCGCATGACACCGGGCAGACCATGGCCTTCTTTAATATGCAAAACGGCGATGCGCCAGTCTTTAAGTCGCTCGCGGACCAATACACGATGAGCGACAATTATCACCAGCCTGTTCTAGGCGGCACCGGTCCCGACAGCCAGCCGCTCGGTTTTGCTGACCAGGTGTTTTTCAGCGATGGCCATGGCAATCCTGCAACGCCGGCGGCAGCCAACATCTATAATCCCGATCCGCAAGCTGGAACGCTCAATCTCTACACGCATCGCGCGCAGTGGTTCAATTGTTCTGACGTGAACCAGCCCGGCAT
>JBAVUZ010000302.1:0-6115 GCA_049697035.1 Candidatus Angelobacter sp.
CGATGACGAGTTGTAGTCGCCACAAAACCCACAGCGCTCATGAGCGATGACAGGCAGAACAGGCCAATGCTTACCAGCCAGAGATCGGTTCCAAGTCCTTGCCCTGGGCCAGCCGATGCGAGAGCGCTCAGCGGTGGATACTGCGTCCATCCCGCTCCTGAGGCGCCGCCCGGAACGATGAAAGCGGCCATCAGGATGAAAAACGAAAGAAGAGCAGTACAGAATCCGGCAGCGGTCAGGCGAGGTAACGCCATGTTCGACGCGCCCAATTGCAGAGGAAGAAAGAATGTCCCAAAGCCGCTTTGTGGCACAGTCGAGAGCACAAAGAAAACCATCAGCGTGCCGTGCATGGTCAGTTGCGCCAGATAATTTTCTGGCTTGATCTCACCTAGGAAGGGAATTGTAGCGTGTGGCCAGACCAGATGGATCCTCATCAGCAATGAGAGCCACGCGCCCACCAACACGGCAGCCAAAGAGACAAAAAAGTATCCGCGGCCGATGACTTTATGGTCAGTGCTGAAGATATTGCGGTTTTTCTGAAATCCCGAGCGAAGCGAGGGATCTCTATTCTCACCAGAAGCCATAAGGAAGATTGTTTTCTCATTACTGCTAGGTATGGCGCTCCGAATCACGGTTTCCGACCCAGATCAATTTAACTGATCCGATTCCCTCGTTGCGCTCGGGATTTCAGAAAAGTGCTGTCAATGCGCTCTCAGCCACTTCTCAAAATCATCTTCGCTCACCACTCGCACCACGGCCCGCATGCGATAGTGGCCCATACCGCACAATTCAGCGCAGGCAATCTCGTAGTTTCCTGTCTGTGTGGGAGTGAATCGGGATTGAATCTCCATTCCCGGCACGGTGTCCTGCTTGAAGCGCATGGCCGGAATAAAAAGGCTGTGGACCACATCCTGCGCTCGCAGGTGCAGGTGCACGCTGTGACCAACGGGAACAATCATGGATGTTGAAAGAATGTCGTCTCTCCCGGCGGGATCGCCCGGATCAATACCAAGCGGATTTCCTTCGTCCGGTTTGGCAAACTTCTGTGCGTCGGTCCGACCGAAAACTCCGTCGGCTCCGGGATAGCGGAAATACCATTGGAACTGCGCTCCCGTGACCTCGACTTCGATCTCGCCGGTCTGCTTCTCCGCGGGCATCATGCTGGACCACAGGCGCTCACCGGAAATGTTGAACCAGAAAAAAATGATTGTGACCGCAAGGGTCCAGGTGGCTTCCAGCCGCCAGCTTCCTTCTGAAACTTTGCCATCGGCACGCGGCTTTTTTGACAGAACAAAGATCAGGACGAGGTGGCCGACAATAAACAGCGTCCCAAATACCCAAAAGGCAATCCTGAATTGGCGATCAATAGATACAGAGTTAGCCGAAGCGCCACCAGGGAACCAGTAAGGATGTGCCAGAAAAAGATATGCGCAGCCAACCACGACAAGAAGCAGAGCAAGCCGGAGCGCTCTAGACATTATTTCCGCCGATGGCCATTTTTCACCATCTTGACGAACTCCTGGTGAACTCTTGTGTCTTCTGACAATTCAGGATGGAAGGTCGCCGCCAGCATCTTCCCCTGGCGAACCAGCACTGGATCACCGCCGGCCGTGGCCAGAACTTCAACGCCTTTTCCCATACCCACGATCTTAGGCGCACGAATGAACACCATCTCCAGTGGCTTCTGCCCCAGCTTGCTCTGGGCCTCGCGGATTGAGCTGTCAATCTGCCGGCCGTAGGCGTTGCGACGGATACGTATGTCCATTACGTTCAAAGCTTTCTGCGGAGGGTTCTCAACATGCTTGGCCAGCAGGATAGCGCCGGCGCAGGTTCCAAACGTAGGCTTGGTGGAAACAAAGTCGCGCAGCTTTTCCAGAAAGCCGCGTTCGGCCAGAAAATTCAAAAATGTGCTGGACTCACCGCCGGGAATTACGATCCCATCAATGGCATCAAGCTGCTCGGGTTTGCGCACCAGTGTGACTTCGGCGCCCAACTGCTCCAGCCGCGCCTTGTGCGCTTCATAATCACCCTGGATGGCTAAAACGCCGATTTTCATTTTTTTCTATATCCCGAGCGAAGCGAGGGGAACCCTATGATCAAAATGGCTCTCAAGGAAAGATATTTCTCGTCGAACAGGGGCTGCAAGTATTTTTGTCTGTCGCTTTGTAGTGGCGATAGGGCTCCCTCACCCGCTTCCCACCCCATCAAGCCAAAACCGGGCCTGCTGGATCCTGATCGCGGGATTCGGGATTTCAGAAAAACCTACCATCCCCTCGTCTGCAGCATGTCCCCTTCAGCTATCGCCGCAATAGCCAGCCCCTTCATCGCGCCGACCAGGTCTTCGCTAACTTCAAGTAGAACTTTAGGATCATCGAAATGTGTGCAGGCACGGACGATAGCTTTGGCACGTTTCTCCGCTTCCTTCGGCTCACAGAAATTCAGGCCATCGGCCATGAATATTCCCGATCCAACGAACACCGCTTCAGCTCCGAGTTGACGAACCAGCGCCGCATCGGCGGGCGTCGCGATTCCACCGGCGGAGAAGTTCGGCACTGGCAGTTTGCCGGTCTTGGCCACCAATCGAACCAGTTCTATAGGCGCTTGCAAATCTTTGGCCTGAGCATAAAGTTCTTCTTCAGAGAGCGCTTTTAACATCTTCATTTCGCGGACGATCTGGCGCATGTGCTTTACGGCATGGACCACGTCGCCCGTTCCGGCTTCGCCCTTGGTGCGAATCATGGCAGCGCCCTCCGCGATCCGTCGCAGGGCTTCACCCAGGTTGCGGGCGCCGCAAACAAAGGGCGTCTGGAAAGCGTGCTTGTCCACATGGTGCGCTTCGTCGGCCGGGGTCAAGACCTCGGATTCGTCAATGTAATCAACGCCCAGCGCCTGAAGGATTTGCGCCTCGGCAAAGTGGCCGATCCGGCACTTGGCCATCACCGGGATGGAGACCGTTTCCATGATCTCGCGGATCTTCTTGGGCGAAGCCATGCGCGCCACGCCGCCCTGTGCGCGGATCTGCGCCGGCACGCGCTCCAAAGCCATTACGGCAGCAGCGCCAGCCTTCTCGGCGATCTCTGCCTGACGGGCGTCGGTTACATCCATGATCACGCCGCCCTTCAGCATTTCCGCCAAGCCCGTCTTCAAGCGCAGTCCGGAATTGCCGTTCAGCACCGTCCCGCCGCCGTTGGGCGTGGCCGTGACACTGTGGCCGTTCGAGGTGGGTTTGTGGGCCTTTGCCGGCATAGCTTCTTTCTTTCCCCGTGATCTAGACATTGCGAACTCCTGCGCCGTGTTCACGCTGGGGCGTCACGGCGAAACTTGTAGGGCTGAAACTCTTATTTTACTAGGTTGGCAGGATTTCTGCTGCAATCAGGCTTTTGTTTCGTTATCCGCAACCACGCCCGCGGGAACTCCGTGCCGGGCAAACATCTTTTCCGGATCGATGGCGATGAACGTTCCAGTACTCCGCGCCAGAACTTCACCCCTGGTATTGCTGATTTCAGCCATGTTGATGTGGCGGCGTCCGTCCACGCTCTGCTCCGCGCTGGTGACGGTAAGCGGCTGGCCTAGCGGCACAGGTTTCAAATATTTGATTTCCATGGACGCCGTGAGCGCCAGCACGTTGCGGAACTTGTTCACCTTGCCCATGGCTTCATCCAGAATGGTGGCGATAATGCCGCCATGCGCGTGCCCGGGTGGCCCGGTATATTTGCGCGACAGCTTGAAGTGGCAAATGGCCTGGCGCGAATCTTCGTCCAGTGAGAACTTCAACCGCATGCCTTGCGGATTGTCATGGCCGCAGCCAAAGCAATGGTTCTTGCGCGGCTTGGGCTTGCCGACGACCGCGTGTCCATGAGAAATTTTGCGTTTTGCCATTTGCGTGAAGCAACGATTTTAGCATTCGGCATTTCGCCAGTCTGGCACGCGCAATGAAAACCTTTGACGCTGGCAGGCTTTGTCCTGGCTGAATGCTGACCATTACTGCTGACTGCTATTTTCGCGCGACCAATTCCGCCACACCTTTTTGCTGGATGGTTTCATGATAGTGCAGCACGCGCAGCGATCGAAACGCGTGCAACAGTTCATTCGGCTCCAGCAAAAACATGGGATGGCTCGGTCCACCAGAAAAATTCTTCTGCTCGGTCGTGTAGGTCTTGTAGATTAGAAACCCACCTGGCTTGATGGCCGCAGCTAAAGCAGGGAAGAGCTGGCGCTGCAGAAAGAAGAACACGACTACCAGATCGTATTGCTCCTGACCTAGATCCTGCATGGTATTCAAATCGCCGACTTCCGAAGAAATCGACCCTGCCGTTCCTGAGCGTTTCGCATTCACCTCAGCCTGCTTGATGCCGACTTCGGAAATATCCAGCAGCTTCACCCGCCAGCCCCGCTGTGCCAGCCAGATCGAGTGACGGCCTACTCCTCCCGCGACATCCAGGGCAAGTCCGGGAGTTGTGCCAAAAAAGAACTCATCGTAAGCGCTCACAAGAAAAGGATCGGGTTCGAGCGAGCCGTGCGAGCGCTCACTGTACTTCTTGTCCCAAAGAGTTCTCTCGTCCATTCCCATCTTGGCATCAAGAATAACCGCAAACGCCGCTATTTTGCTGCGTTATACTGGATGCTGTGAGCGGACAACAGGAAAAGACGTTTTATCTGGAGACCTTTGGCTGCCAGATGAATGTGCATGACTCTGAGAAAGTCATCGGCACACTGGTGCATCAGGGGTACCGGCAGGTCCAGACCGTGGAAGAAGCGGGACTGGTCCTTTACAACACCTGCTCCATCCGCGACAAAGCCGAACAGAAGGTCTTTCATCGGTTGAACGACTATAAGAAGCTACAGGCGCAAGGCAAGAAATTCGGCGTGTTGGGCTGTGTGGCGCAGCAGGAAGGCGAAAAGATCTTCGACAAAGCGCCCTACGTTTCGCTGGTTGCTGGCTCAGCTTCTTACCGCAACCTGCCCGCGATGCTCGTCCAGATTGAAGCAGGCAACAATCGTGTAACCGGACTGGATGATCGCCAGACTGACCTCACTTTTGAAACCGACTTTACCGCCCGGACGAACCCGCATCGCGGTTACATCACCATCATTGAAGGCTGTGACAAGTTCTGCGCTTACTGCGTGGTACCGTACACGCGCGGCAAAGAGCGCAGCCGCACATCGGATTCCGTAATGGCCGAAGCGCGGCAGATGGCTGATCTTGGTTATACCGATGTGCAACTGCTGGGCCAGAACGTAAATGCTTATGCCGATCCGCTGGGCAAAAAGACCTTCGCCGAACTTCTGTACGCCATCGGCGAAATTCCCGGCGTGCGCCGCGTGCGCTTTACCACGTCCCATCCGCGGCACTTCAGCAAAGATATTGTCGATGCAATTGTGGCTTCGCCACGCCTGTGCGACCACATTCATCTACCGGTACAGAGCGGATCGTCGCGTGTGCTGAAGGCCATGAACCGCGAATACACTCGCGAAATGTATCTGGAAAAAATCTCATGGATGAAAGCCGCGAAGCGCCCGCTATCGATCACCACGGACGTGATTGCCGGTTTCCCGAATGAGACGGCAGCCGAATTTGAGGAAACGGTTACTCTGCTGCACGAATGCCAGTTTGACGCCGTTTTCACTTTCAAGTATTCGCCTCGCCCCAACACGTCGGCGCTGAACATGATTGACAGCATTAGCGATGCAGAGAAGTCCAAGCGTCTGCAGATCCTGCAGGAACGCCAGCGAGAGATCCAGAGGATCAACTACCAAAATAAGGTAGGCCAGACACTTGAAGTAATGGTTGAAGGCACTAACGAAGCGCGAGGTCAAATGATTGGGCGCACGTCACAAAACATTACTCTGAACTTTATCGCATCGCAAGTATCCGTCCCGACCGTGGGAAGTTATGTTAACGTGCTCGTTACCAGGAGTTTTCCTAACAGTCTGCTGGGTGAAATGGTTTAGTTCGGGACGCCGATCACGCCCCGAGCCGGATGATTTAGGAGCATAATTAGATTAACGGGTAAGCGTCGGCTTGGAGCGGTTTGGAAAAGCGCAGCGAGATTAAATAGAGACAAAATCGGCGAGGCTGATCACGTGCCGAGCCGATTGACTTAGGAGCATAGAT
>JBAVUZ010000303.1:0-4093 GCA_049697035.1 Candidatus Angelobacter sp.
AACCCGAAGATTTCTCAAATGGCAATGAACTGAAGCGAGTAAACGAATCATGATCAATGACAAGCGCAAAGCCCTGGGACGCGGCCTGGATTCTTTACTGCCCAGCCGCCCCACGATGTCGCCAATAGCCATGCCGGCCCAAGCCGCTGCATCTGCGCAGGAAATCCCTATCGACAGCATTGACCCTAACCCTTACCAGACTCGCCGCCGGATCAATGAAGCCGCCCTTGAGGAACTGGCTGAATCTATCCGGGCAAGCGGGGTTGTCCAGCCGGTGGTATTGCGGCCGATCGCCAATGGAAGATTCCAGCTGGTTGCGGGCGAGCGACGCTGGCACGCTTCAAGACGCGCTGGTAAGATGACGATCCCAGCGGTGGTCCGGCAGATCTCCAATGAACAAGCCATGGAGATCACGATTATTGAAAACCTGCAGCGTGAAGACCTGAATCCGATGGAACAGGCACGAGCTTTCGAACGGTTAAGCCGCGAATTCAGTTTGACGCAGGAACAGATTGCCAGTCGCACCGGCAAAGATCGAGCAAGCATTGCCAACTTTATCCGCCTGCTGAAGCTACCCGAAGATGTACAGAATGCTCTGGAAGCGGGCGCGTTGAGCTTTGGTCATGGAAAAGTTCTATTGGCTCTAGCCGGCTTTCCGGAACACCTGGAACGCGCCGCTCGCGAAATTATCGAAAAGCAGCTTTCCGTCCGGCAAACCGAAGAGCTTGTTGCCAAGCTGCTGAACCCCCAAGTGGCGGAACAAAAGCAGGAAAAGCTGGTTCTCCCGGTCGATCCCAATGTTCGTGAAGCCCAGCGCAGCCTGGAGAGCTCTTTGGGCGTCAAGGTTGAAATTCACGACCGAAAAGGCAAAGGCAAGATCATCCTGAAGTATGGATCGCTGGAAGACTTTGATCGTATCGTAGAAGCGCTGGCTGCGAAGTAAAACTATATTGATAAGTATCGATATAGTTTAGTGGCAGTTCAGTTTGCGATAAAAGCAAGATTCTGTGGAGGGTTGCCGCTGCGGTCTAGTTCCGCAGGCCGGTCCAGTTCTCTGAGATCACAATGGAATTGCCAGGATTGCCCGGATCGTACTTGATTGAGGTCATCAATCCGGCGCGGCAGGAATGCAGGTCTACCATGTGGCGCAGGCTACTTACATCCTGTGAAGCCTCATAACTGACACCGGCAACATCGTAGTGATAAATCAAAAGCTGCAGTTCGCCGGAACCGTTCGTCTGCATTTCATTTACGTCGATCACGGTACCGTCAGTGATGCGCCCCATTTCGCTGATTCGCATACGGCGCTCGCGTTCGCGTTGGTCAGGGGTCTTACGCCGGCTGCGGGCCCAGGCGTTTGCGCCAAACAGCAAGCCAGCGCCGGCAATCGCAATCAAGGAATAGAGACGAAGTTCGTTCATACATATAACGTCCTCAAACATCAGGACGTCGGCACATTCTGTAGATGAGTTTAATCCAACTTCGGCTCACAGAAAATCCGAAGGAACACTTATTCCTGAACCTCAGGTCTTGAAGGATTTCTGATAAAAACGGCCCTACCAGAATCACCCGCCCGGGAGAAAATCACAAGGTAACCATAGTTTTGTATCGCAGCCACCATTCAGACACCTTCAAAAATAAGCCGCAGTGCGCGACTTAAGCCCACAAGCGTCTCTCAATCGCCATCGACCACCGAATTGCTTAGGGTACCAATGCCCTCAACAGAGACGCTTATTTCATCTCCAGCTACCAGCGGGCCGACACCTGCCGGGGTTCCGGTTAGAACCAGATCGCCCGGAAGCAAAGTCATTACCTGGGAAATGAAGCGCAGAACAACATCCACAGGGAAAATAAAGGCCAGAGTACTCTCAGACTGCTTTAGCTCGCCATTCACGCGACTTTCCACGCGGACGCCCTTCCAGGGATCGATCTCATCGGTCACAACCGGCCCCACAGGACAAAATGTGTCAAAGCCCTTTGCGCGCGTCCACTGAGGATCTTTTTTTTGCAAATCGCGGGCAGTCACATCATTGGAGGCGGTATAGCCAAAAATATAAGGGCGAACGTCGTCATTTGGGCCCAGATTGCGGCATTGTTTCCCGATCACCACTGTCAACTCCCCCTCAAACTCCACGCGCTGGGAAAGGCGCGTGGGCCTGAAAATTTTTTCGCCCGGCGAAATCAGCGAACTTGGAGGCTTTAAAAAAATCAGTGGTTCTTTAGGAACCTCATTGCCCAGTTCCTTGGCGTGTTCACTGTAGTTGCGGCCAACGCAAACGATCTTTGAAGGCTCCACGGGATAAAGCAACTTGGCCGAAGCCAATGGCTGCAGAGAGACTTTCTTCGCCTTCGAGAAATCAGGCAGCACGCCGCCGGTCGTAGTTTGGGTAATTTGCTGAACGCCAGCAACAGTTTCAATCAGCCCGAACTGCGGACCATCAGTAGAAGCAAAGCGGCAATATTTCATCTGGTGAAACGCTCCAAAAAACCAGGGACCTCAGGCACCATTCTTGCGAGGGCAACTGCCTCTGACGAA
This sequence comes from Candidatus Angelobacter sp., assembly GCA_049697035.1. Lineage (GTDB taxonomy): Bacteria > Acidobacteriota > Terriglobia > Terriglobales > Acidobacteriaceae > Angelobacter. The sequence continues at coordinate 2,537 of JBAVUZ010000303.1, forward strand.
TGAGCCGGAAATCCCTATTTTACGTTACGTGCGTTTTATCGAGGCCTACAGGCCTGCTTGTTTTGCCGCCATGTCGCCAATGAAAGGCAGCTTGAATTGCTGATTACCGTAAGCTTTGATCATCAATAGAATCTTACCCCCAATAAACGCAAGGAAAAAAAGCATTCCAACCAGTGCCATTATTGGGCCGAAGAGTCCATGCGATATAACGGTGAGAATGCCTCCTACGATCCAGAGACCCATCCATAGGGCAAATACAGCAATATCGTAGAATATCGATTGAAACGCATGGAAACGCACGACCTTATCATTCTTGTAGGGCTCAATCACAAGAAAAATTAGTCCCGTAACCCAACCGACGAGATAGGCTAAACACGCTGCCACGTTGTTCGTCATCCCCGCGCTTGGAGCGCCCGCCGATGATGGCGCCTGGGCCGCGGCGGCTCCCGATGTTGTCGTCACGTTTTGGCCTGAAACCGCAGTTCCGCATGCCGCACAAAAGCCCGAACCCGCATTGAGTTGAGCCCCACACTTTGCACAAAATGCCATACCCCTCATCTCCTTCCAAAAATAACTCTGCTAGAGTTTTGTTGCGGTACAGCTTAGCCCTTCTTGCGCCGGAATGAAAGAAAACTAATTGCTTAATCAGGCCATTTTTCAGTGTTTAGCTCGGGTTATAGCCCAGTTTTCAGAGTTTTAAGCCACTACGCGCGCTTCGCCCAGAACCACCTTAATGTCCATCCGCTTCTTGCCGCGATAGATGGTAACTGTCACGGTGTCGCCTGACCGATGGTTCTGCATCACGTGGGAAAGGTCCTGTTGGTCCTCAATCGGTTGGCCTTCAATGGCCACCAGCAAATCGCCGCCAAGCATGATGGGGTAATTTCCCACATAAGCCCGTTCAGTTCCCGCCCGTAGGCCGGCCCGATCGGCGGCGCTCCCCGGCACTACGTCCACAATCAACAATCCCGAGTCAGCGGCAAGCCCCAGCTGGTTGGCCAGTTCTGGCCCTATTGGAATGGTCCGGACGCCGAGTTCCGGCCGGCGGACCCGTCCCAGATGGACCAGGTCATCCAGTACGGCTTTGGCGGTATTAATAGGGATGGCAAAGCCGATTCCGGCGCTCTGTTCCACTCCGCCAGTCAAAATCATGGTATTGATGCCGATAACCTGGCCTCGAGCATTCAAAAGGGGGCCGCCGGAGTTGCCCGGATTAATGGCGGCGTCCGTCTGAATGGCTTCATCAATGAATCCGCGCTGGCCCTTCAGGGAGCGAATGGAACTGATAATGCCCCGCGTCATGGTGCCGCTCAGGCCAAATGGGTTTCCAATGGCGTAAACCTTCTGTCCCACAACCAGGCTCTTGGAGTCGCCAATTTCAGCCTGGGGCACCTCTTTGTTGGGAATCTGGATCACCGCCAGGTCGTGAACGGGGTCAGTGCCCACAATCTGGGCCTTGTATTTCTTCTTGTCGCTGGTTGTGACTTCGAGCTGCCGAGCGCCTTCCACTACGTGGAAGTTTGTAAGAATATGCCCTTCCGTATCGATCACAAATCC
>JBAVUZ010000304.1:0-4780 GCA_049697035.1 Candidatus Angelobacter sp.
GGCGAATGGCAGCGCCATGCTTCCACACGGCCTGAAGAATGCCGAATGACCAGCGGAAGCGCTGGCGCATGAGGCCGCGCGCATTCGTCGGCGCTTCAGTAAATGCCAGGGCGCGATCTTCATTCACCACGCGCCAGCCATTTTCCAGCAGAGACATGGTCAGGTCCGCATCTTCGGCCACCGTGTCAGTATGGTAGCCGCCGGCTTCGCGGACCGCAGAGACGCGCCACGCGCCAATCGCTCCGGGAACCACGCTTACGGCGCCAAACACGTTGAGAGCGCGACGCTCAAAATTCTGGCTGGTGATGTATTCCAGCGCCTGCCAGCGCGTCCAGAGGTTCACCCGATTGCCTACTTTTGCATTACCCGCGACTGCGCCCACTTTGGCGTCTCCGAAGTGCGGCACCAAAATGGAAATTGCATTCGGCGCTATCACCGTATCGGCATCAATGCCGACATAAATTTCATCCTGCGTGTATTTCAGGGCGTGATTGAGCGCTTCCGCTTTGCCGGCGTTGGATTTGGTCAACAGCAGGACGCGGCCATCAGCAATCTCTTTGGCAAATTTTTCCCGCACCACAGCGGATGTCGCATCTTTTGAGCCGTCATCCACCACGATCGTCCGCAAATTCGGGTAGTCTGATGCCAGCGCGGAACGGACAGTATTCTCAATCACCTTTTCTTCATTGAATGCCGGAATAATCACCGTAACTTTCGGTTTGTAATCCGGCCCTCCGACGGGCGCTGGTGTCCGCAAGCGATCAAATGTCGCCAGCGCGCCAATGCCCAGAAGTCGAGCGCTCATCAGCACGTCACCAATAAAAAAGACCAGAACAATAAATTGCGCCAGCCATCGGCCCAATTGGAAGACGTAGCCGTCCAGTCGCGCTCCGAGCACTTCATTAGGAGGAAGCTGCGGCATCACGTCAGCCCGTGTCTTACCCAACAGCTCTTCAACGCTTACGATCTTGAACCCCCGCGCGCGCAAGCCTTCAATGACGGCGGGCAGGGCCTCGACGGTTGCAGCGCGATCACCGCCGCCATCATGCAGCAGAATGATGTTCCCGCAATAGATCGGGCCACGCGTCTGACAGCCCTTGGTCGCCGCGCGCTGGGCCTGGTCCATGACTTCAGAGACGATCTCCACGGCGCTCTGGCCTTTTCTCCAGTCATTAGGATCAATCTTAGATCCCACCGTGATGTAGCCTTCGGTCTGGACAAGTTCCAGCGGCCGCACCTGGTCAGCGATATCAGGGTCCTGGTCAATGGAATAAGGCGGGCGGAAATACAGGGGCTTTACACCCATCTTGCTGGCAAATAGTTTTTCCGTAAGCTGCAACTCCACGCGCTTCATGTACCAGGATGAAACGTCGCTGATGTCGGGATGAGTGAACGTATGATTGCCAATATCATGGCCTTCATCGTAAATACGCTGCGCCAGTCCGGGAAATTTCTGCGTCTGCAAGCCGATGAGGAAAAACGTGGCCGTGGCGTTTTCGCGCTTCAGGATATCGAGGATTTTTGGCGTGTATTCCGGGTCGGGACCGTCGTCAAAGGTGATGGCAACCTGTTTTTCCTTCCAGCCCAGCGCCTTCAGTTGATACGGCTCGGGCAGCACGGTCATTTTTTCTGAAACGACGAGCTTGCCGTCCGAATCGAGCTTGACGTCGCGTTGGCCGGGCTTCGGTCTCTGCTGGATATAGAGAATTTCGCCATCGCCTTCCTTGTCAACATCCTCGCCTGAGGGAACTACCGCAAGTTTCTGCTCGGCGCCGGTTTCGGTGGGATTGTCCCAGATCTTCCAGAGTGATCGATCTTCCGATCCCAGGCGCCACAGCGCAAACGTACGAATACCCAGATCACGCGCCGAGCGCATCTGGTTCAGCGCCGTGACAGCATCCAGAAACCAGACTTGATGCTCCTGGCCGCCATCTTCCATATAAGCGAAATGAGGATTGAGGGAATCGGAATCGAGTTCAACTTCCGCGCTGGACTCCCTCGCATGCAGCCATGCTTCCTGCACGTTGTTGGTGTCAACATTGGTAATGCGTTTCTTCCGGCCAGAAAGCTTCCAGTCATAGCCATAACTACCGATGGCGCAAATGATCTTGGTTTTGGGAATATCTTTTACCGCCTGCTTCAGGTTGGCGGTAAACCAATCCTGCGCAGCGACCGGGCCGGGAGCGCTGGTGACCTGATGCTGGTCATAGTTCATGATGACCAGGCCATCGGCAGCGGCAGCGAGCGCCGGGTAATCGTAATCCTTGTCGGCCACTGGGACGTTCACGTACAGCCTTAGCCCGCGAGCATGCAGATCATGACCCAGTTCCTGGATCAACGCCACAAATCCGGGCTGAGCTTTCAGCGGAATTTCCTCAAAATCGATTGCGGCGCCCTTGAATCTGTCACTGGCGAGATAGAGCAGAAGCTGTGTGCGGAATGTCTGCCGCGCCGCAGGATCCATCAGAAAATCTCCGATGGCCGGCAGCCACTGCTTGCTCACAGTTTCAAAATTGTTGATGAGCGGAAAGACTTCCACTTCAGCTTTTTCTGCCCGCAGAAAAGGCATCACCTTGTCGTCAGTGGAATGGACAATTCCGTTTTCAACCACCTGAAAGGGATGGTTCACGCTGTCAAAACCTTGTAAATGCCCATCTGGCGTGAGCACGTGCAGCCATTCAGGAAAGAGGATATCAAGCTGAGGATAGTATTCCTTGAGCGAGACAAAGCTGGCGGCATCCCAGGTGACGTAATACGCCGCGCGAATGCCTTCATCCGTATTCAGCACCACCTGTGAAGGCGAAGCCTTTGTTTTGCGGTGGGTATTCTTTGCGCTGGGCCGCTTGCGATGTTCGCGCTCCTTCAAGGCGCGAAGGTTGCGCTTTTGTTCCGGCATCAGCACGTGGGGCAACGGATCAGACTGCACGAAAACCGTGATGATAAAAAACAGCACAAGACCGCTGATGATGGCGCCGAGCACACTCAGCAGTATGCGCAAGCGCCCCCATCGCTTCCGGTCGGGATCATAAAAAATGGATTTTGCCATTGCTGGATTGTTAACCACCATCGTAAGCGGCAGGGGGAGGCAGGTCAATCGGGCATTGCCCTTGCGTACCTGTTGCAGTTGTACGAGCGGGAACGCGCCTTTACACTAGGGCATTCTCCATCCATGACAAAACTCATTGAATTGGTGCGGCGCAACTGGCCCTTCTTTCTGCTGGTAACCATCGCCGGACTGGCTTTGCGGCTCTTTTTTGTGTTTCGCTATCCGCATTCAGCCGGGGATACCTGGGTCTATGGCGATATCGCCAAAAACTGGCTGGACCACGGAATCTTCGGCCTCACCGACAATGGCGCTGTCCGCCCCACATTGATCCGATTGCCCGGATATCCCGGGTTTCTGGCTGCGATGTTCGCCATTTTTGGCCGGGAACACTACACGGCGGTGATGATTGCACAGGCGCTCATCGATACCAATACATGCCTGGTGTTCGCCGCTTTAGCCCTGGAACTGATGAATGCCCGCGCGGCCAAAGCCGCGTATCTGCTGGCTGCGTTCTGCCCTTTCACCGCGTGTTATGTTGCCGCTCCGCTTTCTGAGACGCTGGCCATCTGCTGCGTGGCGCATGCGCTTTATTACGGCGTGCGCGGCTTGAAAGCACTGGAGCAGGACGCTCCTGCCGGCAAGCTGTGGGCGATCGCAGGCTTGTGGAGCGCAGCAGGTATTTTTATGCGTCCTGATAACGGACTCATCCTGCCGGCGATGGGGCTGGCTCTGCTGGTGATCTTCTTTCGTAAGACAAACAAAAAGCAGGCAATCTTTGCCGGTACGCTGCTGGCGATCACCAGCCTTGGCCCGCTTGTGCCCTGGACGGTCCGCAACTGGCGTGTTTTTCACGTGTGGCAGCCGCTGGCTTCGCGCTACGCCAATGACCCTTCAGAATTTCTTCCGCGCGGCTTCAATCACTGGGTAAAGACTTGGATGGTCGATTACGTCTCCGTGGAAGAGGTGTACTGGCGCGTCTCCGGCGAGCCGATTGATCCGCAGCAGCTTCCTGAACGTGCCTTTGATACTCGTCCGGAGTATGAAAAGACGCTGGCGGTCATAGCGCGTTACAACCAGCAGCTTTCTATCGACCCGCAAATGGATGCCGAGTTTGAAGAGATTGCCCGAGTACGCGAAGAACACAATCTCTTGCGCTATTTTCTGTGGCTTCCGTTTTTGCGGACAACGGACATGTGGCTGCGACCTCGTACGGAGTTGTTGGACGTGGAAACGCGCTGGTGGGAGTTCCGGCAGCATGAGAGGGAAAGCTGGTTCGCGTTGTTTTGGGCAGGGCTAAATCTGTTTTATCTTGTGGCGGCGTTGCGCGGATGGCTGGTTTCCCGGCTGGGGATCGCAGGAATTTTTGTGATCAGCTTTATCTTGTTGCGGTCTTTGTTTCTGAGCTCACTGGAAAATCCTGAGCCACGCTACATGCTGGAATGTTTCCCGGTGGTGCTGGCACTGGCCGGCGGGGCTTTCACATTGCCGAGAATGTGGCGGTCCGGTACTTAATTGGGCGCTCACAAAGTTCCAGAAAGACTTAAAGATCAATAAGTTACGCCAAGTTTTGTGCGAACCACATCCTTGATAATCGATTTCTTGTGTGCGGCATTCCAAAATTGGAATATTGCTCAAATTTATGCAACTCACACACGAGACTAACCCGGATTTCTCACAAATAAATAGGAAAAAGCCGTTGTTCGTGGCATAAGTGATTTGTCAAAGAATCATTTA
>JBAVUZ010000305.1:0-18706 GCA_049697035.1 Candidatus Angelobacter sp.
ACTTCTACCTGATGCTTGGCGATGACCGGCCGCGCCAATGACGTTCCCAAAAGATATTTGTGCTCATACTCCGCGCCCGCGCGCAGAGCAGGGAAGACGTAGTCACGCAGGAATTCATCGCGCAGGTCTTTCACGATCACTTTTGCCGCGCCCGTCTTATGGGCCTTTTCCACCACGGCATCAATGTCCTCACCCTGGCCCACGTCGGCAATCATGGCGATCACGTCACAGTTATAGTTTTCCTTCAGCCAGGGAATGATGATTGAGGTATCGAGGCCGCCGGAATATGCCAGTACTACTTTCTCACGCATGATTGCTCCTCATAAAAATCTTTTGGCTATAGTCACAATTGATCCTTCGACTGCGCGCCTAGCGGCGCTCCGCTCAGGATTTCGGCAGGAGACTCCCGCTCACCCGCTACGCGGGATCGCTCACGCCTCCTTGCGCCTTAACTTTCTCACGCATGATTGCTCCTTGTGGGCGAAGTGCGCATGCCGCTGCCCAGCAGTAAAAGTAAAATTGCTTTCTGTATGTGCATGCGGTTCTCCGCCTGGTCAAACACAATGGACCGTGGTGAATCGATCACGCCCGCGGTAACTTCTTCTCCGCGATGGGCGGGCAGGCAATGCATAAATACCGCATGCGGTGCGGCGTGGGAGAACAGCTCTTCATTCACCTGGTAAGGAGCGAAGATCTTTGCTCGCTTGGCAGCTTCTTTTTCCTGTCCCATGCTGGCCCAGACGTCGGTGTAAATGGCATTGGCGCCAGTGACTGCTTTTACTGCGTCATTTGTAATGTCGATGATCGCTCCTGTGGTGCGGCCAATCTTCTTTGAGGCTGCAGTCACTTCAGGCAGGGGCTCATAACCTTTCGGCGTTGCCACGGAAATACTTGTGCCCAGCGCCGCCGCTGCCAGCATCAACGAATGTGCAACATTGTTGCCGTCGCCGACATAAGCAAGATGCACCTTGCTCAGGTCGCCAAACTTTTCTTCCAATGTGAAAAAGTCAGCAAATGCCTGGCAAGGATGCTCAAGATCGCTCAGCGCGTTGATCACAGGGATGCATGTGTGCCGCGCCATCTCCACGATGGTCTTATGCTCAAAAGTGCGGAGAACAACGGCATCCACCCAACGCTCCACGTTGCGCGCGATGTCACACACCGGCTCGCGCTCACCCAGCAGCGAGCGTGTCTGGTCCATGAAAAGGGAAGTGCCGCCCAGGCTGGCCATTCCGGCTTCGAAGGTCAGGCGCGTGCGCAACGAGGCTTTCTCAAAAAACAGTACGAGTTGCTTGCCCGCCAGAGCGCCGCGAAAGTCAGCAGGGCGGTGCTTGATGATGTGCGTCAGCTCAAACATTGACTTCGTCTCTTCTGGAGAAAAGTCCTGTGCTGAAACCAAGTCGCGGCACAGGACCGGCTGCTCCACTGGCGCTTTCATGGCTGTGAGGTCATACATCCTGGCTGGCATCATGTTTTATTTGTTCCTCCCGGCGGTGGCCGCTGTCTTTGTGCTTTGTGCCAAAGCCTGATCAAGCTGCTGTACGGCTGTGTCAATGTGGTGCTTCTTGATGATGAAGGGCGGCAGGAACCGTATGACAGTTTCATCCGTGCGATTCACGATAGTGCCGCGCTTCAGCATTTGTTGAAAGACCTGTTTGGCAGCATCCGCGGAGTCAAGCTCCATGCCAATCATTAGCCCCTGGCCGCGTACGGCAACAATGTTGCGGTGTTTTTTCTTCAGCTTTTGCAGTTGGTCCATGAAGTAATCACCGACCTTCTGAATGTGCTTGAGCATCTTTTCTTTTTCCAGGACCTTGATTAGCTGCAATGCCACGGCGCAGGCCAGCGGGCCTCCGCCAAATGTTGTGCCGTGCATGCCGGGGTGAATGCAGGCGGCAACTTTTTCCGTAGCCAGCAGCGCGCCCAGCGGCAGGCCGCCGGCAATCGGCTTGGCCACGGTAACCAGATCAGGCTGGATTCCGTAATTCTGGTAGGCAAACCACCGGCCGGTGCGTCCCATGCCACTCTGGATTTCATCGGCGATCAGCAGCGCGTTGTGCTTGCGCGCGAGTTTGTGCGCGGCGTCGGCAAATTGCTGACTTACTGGACGGATGCCGCCTTCGCCCTGCACAAATTCAAAGCCAATAGCGCAGACGGTGGAATCAAACTTGCTTTCCAGATCGGCGACGTCATTGAAGCGGACAAACTCCACTCCCGGCACAACCGGCGCGAACGGCGCGCGATATTTTTCTTTGTACGTGGTGGCCAAGGCTCCGAACGTCCTGCCGTGAAAGGCATGTTCCAGGGCGAGAATGCGCCATTTCGGTTCTTTACCTTCGGCGCAATTGGCCTTGGCATAGGCGCGCGCAAGTTTCAGCGCGCCTTCCCAGGCCTCCGTTCCGCTGTTGGTGAAAAAGGCGCGGTCCATGCCGGAAATCTTCGTCAACGCTGCCGCCAGCCTCCCTTGATACTCGTGGTAGAACAGGTTGGAAGTGTGAACCAGGAGCTTTGCCTGCTTGGCAATTGTTTTCGTTAGCGCGGGATGCGCATAGCCCAGCGCATTCACGCCAATGCCGCTCAACAAATCAAGGTATTTGCGGCCCTTGTTGTCATACAGGTAGACGCCGCGGCCTTTATGCAGCAGGACGGGATAGCGGTCGTAAGTCGAGACCAGCAGTTTGGATTCTAGTTTTCTTACCTGCTCCAGGTTCACGCGACCAGCACCTCCGTCCCTGATTCAATCTTTGTGAAATAAAATTCCGGCAGCGCTTCCACTTCTGCCGCGGGCAATATGCGCACGCGATTCACGCCGTGCAGCAGCGCGTCCTTGCAAGCCTGCAGTTTCGGCAGCATGCCACCGGCGATGACTGCTTTCCGCGTTAAGGCAGCGGCGGTGCCCAGATCGAGCCAGCGAATCACCAGCCCATCGGCGTCCTTCACACCCTGAACATCCGTGAGAAAGATCAACGCATTGGCGTGGCAGGCCACGGCGCAGGCGGAAGCCATCTGGTCCGCGTTGATGTTGTAATACTGGCCGTCACTGCCCAGGGCAACGCTAGAGATCACGGGAATGCAGCCCTGCTGCCAGATGGTTTCAATCCAGCGCGGATCGACAGATGAGATCTCGCCGACGAAGCCAAGATCGTGGCCATTCGTCATTTTCTTGCGCGCGCGAAAGGCGTGGCCGTCGCCGCCGCACAGGCCCATAGCGGACTGGCCAACGCTGCCCAGCGCTGCGACGAGCTTTTTATTCATGTGCCCGGCAAGGACCATGACTGCGAAGTCGCGAGTTTCGGCGTCGGTTACGCGCAGGCCGTCAATGAACTCGCTCTGCTTTCCCATCTGGGCCAGCATGCGTGTAAGAGCAGCGCCGCCGCCGTGCACCACGGCGACCTGGTGTTCCGCGGCAAGTTGTTTCACGGCCAGCACCGCTCGTTGCAGCAGCGCGGCATCTTCCAGAGTGACGCCGCCGAGCTTGACCACAATCTTCATCTCAGGCCCTCCTCTTCATTCCAGCCAAACATCACATTCATGTTCTGTACCGCTTGTCCTGCTGCGCCTTTTACCAGGTTATCGAGACAGGAAACGATGACCAGGCGCTTGCCGTCCGGGGCAAGCGTGAAACCAACGTCGCAGTAATTGGTGTGCAGTGAATATTGAATCTGCGGCAGCTTGCAGGCAGGGAAGATGCGCACAAAAGTCGAGTCGGCATAAAACTTGCGCATGCAGCTTTCAAGGGCGTCTCCAGACATGGCCGAATTCAGGCGCACGTAAATCGTCGACAGGATCCCGCGCGGGATCGGCAGCAAATGTGGCGTGAAGATGAGCTGTTCCGGCAATATGCCAAGTTGTTCCAGAATTTCTCCGGTGTGCCGGTGATTGAATACCGAGTAGGCGGAAAGATTCTCCGCCACTTCAACGAAATGAGTTTTCTGCGTGGGCTGTTTGCCCGCGCCGGATACGCCGGACTTGGAATCGCAGACTACTCCGTGATTCAGGTCGACTAGTCCAGCGCGGACCAGCGGGGCCAGCGCCAGGATGATCGATGTGGCATAACAGCCGGCATTCGCCACCAGCGAAGCTTCTTTCAACTCGCTACGATGCAGCTCAGGGATTCCGTACACGGCTTGCGCCATGACCTTGTCGGCGACTGAGGGATTCGCGTCTTTGAAATCGTAGATCGCGCGATATTCAGGCGTTTCCAGCCGCCACGCACCGCTCAGGTCGATCACATGCACACCCTGCTTAATCGCTTCTGGAACCCACTCGCGTGAAACCTCATGCGGCGTGGCCAGAAAAAGCACATTTACGCCTTTCGCCTTGAGAGTCTCCCAACAAAACGGCTCAAGCGGATATCCGCCATTGCCGCTCAGATGTGGATAGAATTCATCGAGCTTTGTGCCGGCCTCGCCGTTGCGGGTGAAGAGCACGGGTTTTTTGGCATAGGGATGGCGGGCGAGAAGACGCGCCAATTCAAAACCGGCGTAGCCGGTTGCACCAACAACCGCGGGCTGGATTGTTTGCGGCATCAGGCGCGCATGTCCTCAAGCCGCGTCTGTAACTTTTTGGCATTTTTATTGTCAGGCGTAATAATCAGGACCGTGTCGTCGCCGGCGACGGTGCCTACAACTTCGTCCCAGCCTTCAGAATCCACCCCCAGCGCAACCGGCTGGGCAGCGCCGGAGACAGTCTTGATCACCAGCAGGTTCTGAGCACGCCGCACTTCCACCACAAATTCCCGCACCACACGGGAAACAGCAGGCGTGGGATCAGGGCCGGCATCGCCATTGGGAAGTGTGTAGCCTTCCGCGGTCCGCACCAGCCGCAGCTCATTGATGTCGCGCGAAAGCGTGGCCTGCGTCACGGGGAATCCCCTGCGCGCAAGCACCTTCACCAGCTCCTGCTGGTTGGGCAGCGGGCCTTCATGCACGAGCTCGACAATCAATTGCTGTCTGGCCAGTTTCGTCATACGAATAATTATGCAGTGCTATGCATAAATATGCATCATGGAAAACGAGTGTGTCAATAGAAAAAATTGAGGAAAGTTGCGGAAGGGAAAAGGACTTAACCGCCAAAGGACACGAAGGAACACAAAGGTGAATATGAAGCGTGGCGGCAGCCGGAGAGCTTACCGCCCTGCGTCACTCCGCAGGATATTTTCTGCAGGAAGTTGCCTTCGTGTTCCCTGGTGTCCTTTGTGGTAATTGCTACTTAATCAATCCGTCCAGAATCTTCTCCGCTTGCTGGTGCAGGTCGGGCGGCGCGCCGTACATCACGCTGGCGGTTTTGCCGGATTTATCAAACAGGAACATGGTTGGAACCGCCGTGATGTCGCCAAAGGCCTGGGCTGTGGCCGCGTCGGTAATGGCCCAGTGCAGGTCGGGATTCAACGCAGTCACAGTTTCGCGTACTTTGTCCTCGGGCGATTCAACTGCAAACGCCAGAATGGCCACGTTATCGCCATATTTCTTTTTCAGATCGTCCAGCCACTCCAAAGTCGATCGGCAGGGCGGGCACCACGTGGCCCAGAACTCCACCAGCACCACCCGTCCCGCAGCATCTTCAGCGGTGAGCGATTTGCCGGCAAGGTCGGTCAGCGTGAACCTGGGCAGGGAAGCGATAGCAGCCATGCTTGTGCTGGTTCCCGCACGCTCGCGGCTGATGACGTCTTTTTTGCCCGCGAGAATCAGGTCGATCATTCGGGTGAGATCGTTCTTGAATTTCGCCTGACTTTCAGCGTTGCGCCACGGTGCGTAACGGCCCGTGCCTTCTTTTTCTCCGAAGTAACCAAAGTCGCGCGGCGCAGCGATCAACACGTCATCCAGAAATATGGCGGGATAGCCTTTCACGCCAAAGCGGTCGGCCAGTTTGGAATCACCAAAGTTTTCGCTCACGAACGTAACTTTTCCGGCGTACTTTGCGGCAACTTCCTGGGCCAGCAAACTTGCTGGGTCGGAGATGTTTCAGGTGTAGGGCCAGCGGACCAGAGTGAGCGTGGTGGTCCTGGCCGCTCGTTGTTGCAGTGGGGCCGCCGGCTTGAGCGCCGCATAATACGCGGGCAATACCTGCTGCAGAATGATCTGAACGGCTCGCCATTCGTCGGATGAAGGCGCGGCGCTGTCCGGTTTGTTGAGCCATCCTTCGGCCTGTTCCAGGAATGCCTGCGCGATGGAGTCATCGCGCTTCGAGGCAGAAACCTTCTTCAACTCTTCCGCTAGTGCCTTGCGCAGTGACTCCTGCTTCGCTGCATCGGGCACGGCCATATCGAGCATCCCATAGTGTCGCACCGCTTCCAGATATTGATAAAGCGCTCCGGCATAGGCTTTGGAAGAATCGAGTTCGCGAGCGAACTTAAGCGTGGCGTTGAGGTTGATAAAGCGCGGATGCATATCAATGGAACGCGGTGGCTGAAAGGCGGCGTTCGTCTTTTCCTGAAGCGCTTCCAACTCAGGCAGCACGGACCGCAGCGGAAATGGAGCGCCCTTCCGCGCAATGCTCAGGCCGTAGAGAAAAGTGGCGTATGCCGCTTCTCCTTTTGCCTCGCCCATATATGCCAGGCCGTCCTGAGGCTTGGTGGATGTGGCAAACCCGCGACTGCCTTCCAGTAAAGGAATCGTACGGCCTTGCGCAGATTCTGAGAGTGCGCGGACGGCAGCAGGGAAGCGGTCCCAATCCCGCTGGCGCGCTTGTTTATCCAGCGCCGCATATTCCAGGCTGGCTTTGTCCCATTCGGTCTCGAACGCCGGCAAGTTGTCTTTGATGGCGTCAGCTTTCGCTTCAATTGTTTTTACGGCATGAAAGTAGTCTTCCGCCTGGCCCAGATTTTCCAGGCTCAAATACAATCGGCCGACGGAACGCGCGGAGTCTGCTTCCTTGAGCCGCTGCTCAATTCTTTTGCCAAGGTCGGCGAGATCAGGGCTTTGAATGGGCTGCGCTTTCAATGATTGCTGCAAGCGCTCAATTTCGCCTTTGGTCTGCGCAGCAGCATCCTGCGCGAACGCCGTACCATTCGCGGCAAATAGAAACGCGACGAAAGAGAGCGCGATGAATCGCACCCGCGATAGATGCTTTGTGGTCACGTGATCTCCTGGGAAAAACGGCGAGCGATCAGTCTATTGACGGTGTTTCCCCCAGAACGTGAGCCAAATAGGACGGATGTGCGTCTGGCTGGGACGAAGGGGCCATTCTTCACCGGCGGGCTCTACCTGGTTTTCGATGGAACTTGAAGTCAGGCCGGTTCCGTTGTTTGCGGACGAAGCTCCATCTGCGTGTAAATCTGGTCTTGGCCGGTTTTTGTGAATCCCAGGCGCGTATACAGCCGCTGTGCCGGGTTGGTGTTGACTACCTGCAACTGCAGCACTGCACGGGCCGCCCCGCAGTCCTTGATCAGAGCGCGAATCAATTCGCCGCCAATTCCCTGGCCGCGATGCTCGGGCAGCAAGGAAATGTCCAGCAGGTGCCATGCGCCGGCATCACGTTGCACGATGATGCGGCCAATTGGCTCATGGTCTTTTTCAATGATTTGATTTTCCGCGTTGGAATAGGTGGTTTGATACCACTGTTGTTGCGCATTGAACTGCATGCGGAAGAAAGCTTCCTGCTGAACAGCACTCCACCCAAAACCGCGGATTTCTTCCACTCGAGTACTGGCGTACAGCCGGAAAAGGAAATCACGGTCTTCTGGTAGTGACGTGCGCAATTGTGGCTTCATGCGGGTAAATAAGGTATCGCGCTAAAAGGTATGGACGGAAGATTCATAAGAGCTCCACTTCACCTGTTCTGACTTGATCTTCCAGTTTCCAACGGCTTTGTTTGGCGGGTTCAAAGCTGGGATCAAGGCTGCATGCTTCGCGCATCAGTTCCAGCGCATCGCGAGAACGGCCTAATCCCAGGCAGCACAGGCCCAGATTGTAACTGGTGGTGGCTGAAGGCCCGAATAGCTGCTGTGATTTTGTGAACATTGAATACGCTTCAGAGAAGAACCGGAGTTCGAGCAGGACTACGCCACAGTAAAACGCCAAAACGTTGTCATCGTGGTTCAGCGGATAATGGTTCTCCCATGTGCTCAGCACCGCGTCCCGCAAATCGCTGCGCTCCGGGACCGCATTTCTTGCCTGCCGGGCGATGACCGGGAACAAGCGCACCAGCATAACAGGGTCCCAGCGCGTAAGACGCAATAATGGCAAGGCTTGAGAGAGCGAAATCTCGTCGAGATGAGCATTCAACCAGCTCATGAGGGCAAACAGGTCATCTGGTCCGAATGTCGTCAATGCTTCCTGATAAGCCTGTTGCGTGGCGGTGAACTCGTCTCCTGGATTGCACTGGATGAATGCGCACAGATTCAGGCTGGTAAAGTGCTTGGACGGCAAAAGGGCCTTGCCACCCTGCGCGTGAAAATATTTGCCGATGGCATCAAAATTGACGATTTGCGAGAAGCATCGGCCGCCGGCGTGAAAGTCCAGAGAGGGTTCGGGCGCCGCCAGCGCAAGGTCCTGTTCATGCGTGATTCCTTTATCGGCGGCGAGAACAAGCATTCTGCCATCGCTCGAATCGCCGAGCTGTTGCAAAGTCTGGAGCGCGCTGGCCGGAAAAGTCACCGTCGCAGTCGAAAGCCGAGTGCGATATTGCTCAAGGATGCCGTTCCATACGTTGTCAGCATAGCGCTGCGTCGCGACGGCGGAGCGCTGGTAAGAAAACCGCAAATCTTTAAAAGACTGGATCTGGCCATCCACCGCCGCTGAAGTGGTCACCAGGAATTCATGGATTTCGCCGCTCTGGACTGCGAATGCGTCCTGCGGCAGGCTATCGAAAACATAATTGGCGATGACGACGAGCGGGCCTCTGGTTTCCTGCCGATGTTCCTGTCCGGCCTGGAAGACTGCAAATTCCAGCACGCCAGAGCTGACGAATTCCTGCAGATAAGTATTTGTTCGCCACTCTGCGATGAGTCTTTCAGAAGTATCGGTCATGCAGTAGCGCACAAGTTGCAAAGGTATGTTATGTCTCTGTAATAAGGGAGCCAGCTTGCGCAGGAAGAGATAAGAAAATTTCCCGGTACCAGCGCCGAGCTCCAGAATGCGCAAAGGGTTCTCCGGCGAAACTGACTGATCGCCGCGCTGCGGGGAAGACATGCAATCCTGCACAAACGCCGTTACGATTCCGGCGAAGATTTCCGCAATAAATGGATTGTTGGTGATATAGCTGGGAACCAGGTCCTCATTCCAGGCCTTCAGCCCGCGCTGCGCGTAGAAGTCGCGCTGCAAGCCCCAAATTACAGACTGAGACAGAGGGACATTCTCTTCAAGCACGCGCCAATGTTGGGTAGCTTCAGTAGCGGCGGCGCTGCTCGGAAGTGAGGATCCTGTCTGTGGGTCCGGCATGGGAGAATATTAGCGCAAAATGGTAGCGCAAAAAGAGAGGCTCCAGGATAGCGATCCTGAAGCCCCAAAAGGAAAACGTTGTTAGGTGCGCGGAGGAAAGATTCCCTGCAGCGCGATGCAGAAGTTGAGCGTGAGGTACGGCATCATGTTGTTGTGGGGCAGGTTGCCGCCGGCTATGGAAAGGGCCAGCGGGTTCATCTGCACGTCCTTATTGTTGGCGCCTGGGGGTGAGTAGAGGGAGGGGCCGGTTTTCAGGCCAGAGGCCCAGGCATTACTTGCCGGGCTGCCCTGGCCGCCTCCGGCTGCCGCGAGGGCGGGGTGATTGTGCGCGGGCATTTCGGTCTGGAGGAGAGTTACGCTCTGCTCTCCGCCTTGCTCGCCCAGGTCACGCAGACTCAGGCCGGGGCCCTGGCCTTGCTGCATAGGCGTGTTGTCCTGCATGTTTGGCAAGCCGAAGGTGCTCTTGCCATCGCCGCCGTAGGTTGTACCCAGAAGCGAGAACAGGGCGGTGTTCTGGCTGATAGGCAGGAGCTGACCATTGCAGAACGCCCAGCCCTTGGGAGCAAAGTTAAAAGGGAAAATCCTGATCTCAGCTACAAACTGGTCTGACATGGCTAATGCTTCTCCTTTAGTTCTGCGAGGGGAAGATCCCCTGAAGGGCAATGATGAAGTTGAGCACCAGATAGGGCGACATGTTCTCATGCGGCTGGCTGCCTCCGGTGTTGCCCACGCCCGCCGGATTCATGGCGGCGTTGGAGGAAGCGGCATAATACCCGGTGACGTGGCCCCACAGATTGCCACCGGCGCCGGAAGCAGTGGGCGGATCGGTGTCATTGCCCGTGGGCGTATGGGTATGTGAGGGGAGTTCGCTAATGTTAAGCGTGTGTGCGGTTTCCCCTCCCTGTTCTCCCAGCGTGAAGCTGCTGCCAAAGTGGTTTGGGACGCGACCCTGGAGGTTAGGCAGGGCGAAGTTTACCCGCCCATCTCCTCCGTAGGTGGTGCCCAGAAGTGAGAACAAGGCCTGGTTCTGGTTGATGGGCAGCAACTGGCCGTTGCAGAGCGCCCAGCCTTTGGGAGCAAAATTGAAGCTCACAATCTTGATTTCAGACAGAAACGGTGTGGACATTTTCTCTCCTTGACGTTTTGCCGGGACCGCAGTCCCTGGCCGCCAGACAACCTACAGCAACGTTACGTTTGGCTCGGAAAGATCCCAAACAAAGAAATAATGAAGTTGATTACCAGGTAGGGCACCATATTGTCATGCGGCTGGGATCCGCCGGTCGATCCAATGGCATTGGCCCCCATGGCGAGCGTGGGCGCGACGTTGGCGTAGGGTGGATTGGTGGCTAGCTGCGCCCAGACCCCGCCGGAAGGACCCGCCTGCCCACCCGCTCCGGAGTTGCAAAGCGGCGGGTGGCTATGCGCCGGAATCTGCGTGGTGGTGAGCGTGACCTGCTCTACGCCGGCAGATTGCCCGATGATATAGCTTTGCCCAGCGCCGGTACCCATGTGGACCGGGACGCGGCTCGCCAGGTTAGGAAGGTTGAAAGTTGTCTGTCCGTCACCGCCGTACGTTGTGCCTATCAAATTGAAGAGCACGTCATTATCGGAGATGGCAAGCGTTTGTCCCTGGCAGAGCGCCCAGCCCGCGGGCGCGAAGTTACCAGCGAACATCCGAATTTCGCCTACATAGGGTGTTCCCATTCTGCGTTGTCTCCTGTCTCTAAAAACTGCTGTATTGATTGCGTGGCCCGGCAAGCCCAGTTCCAGCTTGCCCGATCGTTTTATTGCACGACTAATTCTATTGCACGACTAAATTGAAACTGGTTGTAGCGGTAAATCCAGCGCTGGTTGCGGTAATCGTAACTACAGAAGTTCCGGCCGGAGTACCCGGTGTCGGCGGCGGCGCTGGTGGAGCTACTCCGCAGCCGACTATCGCCAGGAGAAGCAGCAGGCCGAGCATAATCATCACGGGTCGAAGCTTCACCCGTTTCCTGCGTTGCCCGCCGAAGCCTGCCACCATGATGCCGAAAACGGGAAAGGCAAGCATGGCGTACAGCGGATTACGCCCGGCTGTGCCGGGCCGCGGCGGAGCCGACAGAGATGCGGTTCCTCTGGTGGTGAAGATTGAAACCGTCATGGGAGTGGGGCCAGCCGTGACTGCAGGATCAATCGAACCTGGATTGAAGTTGCATGTGGAAGCGGCCGGCAGCCCGCTACAGCTGAACGTGATCACGCCCAAAGTGGGGTCGGGCGCATCAACATTAATTGCCATAGTGGCGGTGCTGCCGTGCACTACGGTAACGCTGCCTGACTGGGGCGTCATTACAATCGGCGGTCCCAGCGTGACCGTATCCGTCGCCGTGTTGTTGGTGGGATTCACGTCACCGCCGCCGGAGACCACGGCCTTGTTCGTGAATGTGTTCTGAATATTCTTCGGGATATTTACTGTCAGCGTAATTGCCGGATAGCTGCTGCCCGAAGCCAGAGCATCTGCTCGCGTGCAGGTAAGCGTTGCCAGGGTGCAGGTCCAGCCAGTGCCGCTGAGGGCGGTTGGAACAGGTGGATTTGTAACAGCAGGCAAAGTATCAACCACGGTGACTGTGCCCACTGTGGGACCAAAGCCAACATTGCTGACCGTGATTGTCCACACAGCGCCGGTCTGGCCGCGTGTAAACGTGCCGCTATGAGTCTTGGTGATGGCTAGATCCGGAGCAAACACGTCAATCGACGCAGTGGCCGTATTCCCAGAACCAGCGTTGCTGGAAGTGACCGTACCGGTGGTGTTTACTTTATGCCCCCCACTCGTGCCGACCACATTCACAGAGAAAGTGCAGGAGCCACCCGCCGCAATCGTGCCTCCGGAGAGGTTGACCACGGAGAAGCCTGAGACTGTTCCAGTTGTGATTGTGCCTGAGCCGCATGACCCCGTAAGTCCATTCGGGTTTGCTATCGCAAGACCTGCCGGGAGCGTGTCGCCGAATCCTACTCCGGTCAGCGCCACAGTCGCATTCGGATTTGTAATGGTGAAGCTCAGCGTAGTGGTGCCGTTCAGCTGAATGCTGGCTGCGCCAAACGCCTTCGCGATGCTTGGAGGTCCAATCACGATGATGCTTGCCGTATTGCTGGTTGCGCCGGGACCGCTCTCAGTGGACGAGATTGGCCCGGTGGTGTTGTTCTGCACGCCTGCGGCAATACCCGTGACGTTCAGGCTGATCGTGCATGACGCATTCGCAGCCAGAGAGCCGCCCGTCAAGCTGATTGAGCCCGATCCAGCCGCGGCAGTAACCGTACCGCTGCAAGTAGTCGTTAGCCCGTTCGGCGTGGCAACCTGCAATCCTGCCGGCAGCGTGTCACTGAACGCAACGCCGGTAAGCGCAAGCGATGTGTTCGGGTTATTGAGCGTGAAGGTCAGCGACGTGTTTGTACCCACCAGGATGCTGGCTGCGCCAAAGGCCTTGGTGATGGTTGGCGGTGTAGCCACGGTCAGATTGGCTGTGGCCGTGTTGCCCGTTCCGCCATTGGTTGAAGTTACGTTGCCGGTGGTGTTGGTATAGCTGCCCGCTGCTGCGCCGGTGACCGTGACGCTGAACTGGCACTGGCTGTTTGCAGCGATTGTGGCTCCCGTCAGGGCGATACCTGTCGGAGCTGTGGTCGTCAGCGTTCCACCGCAAACCGTGGCGGAAGCGTTGGCCACCGTCAGACCTGTCGGTAGAGTATCCGTAAATGCGACTCCCGTCAGCGCCACTGCGTTCGCTGCGGGATTGGTGATGGTGAACGTCAGCGATGTCGTCGCATTCAACGCGATGTTGCTTGGGTTGAAGACCTTGGCAATCGACGGAGGTGCAACGACATTGATTGAAGCCGAAGCTGTTCCGCCGGTTCCGCCCTCTGTCGAAGTAACGTTGCCCGTTGTGTTGTTCTGTGTGCCTGCGGCAATGCCTGTGACATTCACTGAGAACGCGCAGGAAGTGCTTGCGGCAATCGTTCCGCCGCTGAGACTGATCACATTCGTTGCCTGGGTTGCGGTGATTGTGCCAGAACCGCAGGATCCCGTGAGGCCGTTCGGTGTCGAAACCACCAGGCCCGCCGGCAGCGTGTCACTAAAGCCGACGCCGCTCAGAGCCGTGGTCGTGTTGTTGTTCTGGATGGTGAAGCTCAGGCTGGTCGAGCCATTCAGCGGAATGCTGGCCGCGCCGAACGCCTTAGTAATGACTGGCGGACCAGTCACTGTGATCGACGCGTTCGACGTGTTGCCCGTGCCTGCCTCAGTTGATGTGACCTGGACGCTATTGTTCTTAACTCCCGCTGTCGTGCCCTGCACATTTACTGAGAAGGTGCAGCTTGTGCTCGCAGCCAATGTTCCTGCAGAGAGGCTGATGCTGCCCGATCCTGCAACTGCTGTGGCTGTCCCGCCGCAAGTGTTGTTCAGTGCGTTGGGTGTTGCCACGACCAATCCCGCCGGCAGGTTGTCAGTAAAAGCTATCCCGGTCAGCGCCAGATTGGTGTTGGGGTTCTGGATAGTAAACGTCAGCGAAGTTGTTCCGTTCAATGGAATGCTGGCCGCGCCAAAAGCCTTGGTGATTGAAGGCGGCGTGGCTACAGTCAAATTGGCTGAAGCCGTGTTGCCGGTTCCTCCGTTGGTGGAAGTTACATTTCCGGTGGTGTTGGTATAGCTACCCGAGGCTGCGCCTGTCACCGTGACGCTGAATTGGCACTGGCTATTTGCAGCGATTATTGCTCCCGTCAGGGCAATGCCTGTCGGAGCTGTGGTCGTCAGCGTTCCGCCGCAAACCGTAGCGGAAGCGTTGGCCACCGTTAGGCCTGTGGGCAGCGTGTCAGTAAATGCTACGCCGGTCAGGGCAACGGTATTGGCCGCTGGATTCGTGATGGTAAAGGTCAGCGATGTCGTGGCGTTCAGAGCGATGCTGGCCGGGTTGAAGACCTTGGCAATCGACGGCGGTGCAACTACATTGATGGAGGCTGAGGCTGTTCCGCCCGCGCCGCCTTCGGTCGAAGTCACGTTTCCGGTCGTATTCGTTTGCTGTCCAGCGGATATGCCGGTCACGTTGACTGAGAATGTGCAGGAAGTGCTGGCAGCAATTGTTCCGCCGCTCAGGCTGATTACATTCGTCGCCTGGGTTGCGGTGATGGTGCCAGAACCGCAGGATCCCGTGAGGCCGTTCGGTGTCGAAACCACCAGGCCCACTGGCAGCGTGTCACTAAAGCCGACTCCAGTCAGCGCCACCGTGGTATTGGGGTTTGTGATAGTGAAGCTGAGTGAGGTTGAGCCGTTCAGCGGAATGCTGGCCGCGCCAAAAGCTTTCGCAATGGTCGGCGGTCCAACTACCGTAATGGAAGCGTTGGAAGTATTGCCCGTTCCGGCGTTCGTCGAGGTCACCTGGACGCTGTTGTTCTTCACGCCCGCGGTGGTTCCAGTCACGTTCACTGAAACTGTGCAGCTTGTGCCCGGGGCCAGCGATGCGCCGCTCAAAGACACTGATGAAGATCCACCAACCGCAGTCGCCGTTCCGCCGCAGGTATTGCTCAGGTTGGGCGTTGAAGCAACCACAAGTCCTGCCGGCAGGTTGTCAGTAAAGGCAACGCCGTTCAGCGTCAGGTTCACGTTGGTGCTGCTTAGGTTGAACGTGAGTGAAGTGGCGCCGTTCAGCGGAATCGTTGCCGCGCCAAACGCCTTCGCGATGGTTGGCGGATTGATGACCGTTAAATTCGCGCTGGACGTGTTGCCGTTGCCTGCGTCCGTGGAATCAATGGTAACGCTGTTCGTGTAATTGTTGTCCACGGTCCCGGTGATATTCACCGAAATCGTGCAGATCCCAACCGGCGTCAGGTTATTGCTAAAGCTGATGCTGCCTGATCCGGCCACGGCCGTAACCGTGCCTCCGCAGGTATTCGTGACACCCGGTGTCGCCGCCACCTGCAATC
Source organism: Candidatus Angelobacter sp. (assembly GCA_049697035.1). Classification (GTDB taxonomy): domain Bacteria; phylum Acidobacteriota; class Terriglobia; order Terriglobales; family Acidobacteriaceae; genus Angelobacter. The sequence continues at coordinate 15,327 of JBAVUZ010000305.1, forward strand.
CTGCAGGCAACGTATCGGTGAAACTGGTATTGATGGCAACTACGTTCGGATTGTTGATGCTGAAGCTTACGGCGGTCGTGCCGTTCACCGGAATTGTGGCTGCGCCAAAGGTCTTGGTGATTGATGGCGGCTCCAAAATCACAATGCCGACGTTGGCTGTTCCGCCGCTGGAAGCTCCCAGTCCTGATGCGGCAGCAGTGTAAGTAAATGAATTTACCGTGGGCGTGCTTGTGATTACGAACGTTCCGTTGTAGCCGCCAACTCCTACGCCAGAAATCACAGCCGTTTCGCCCGTCGCGAATCCATGCGCGCCGACCGTTGTAATCGTCGCAGTCGTGCCCGCTTCCGTGGCGCTAGAAATCAAACTGTCCAGGGCCAGGGCCGTTCCCTGGTCCACAGTGGCGGTCGGATTGGCGCGTCCTGACGTTCCGCCCGCGTTAAACGTGGCCGTCGCCTGCGCGCTGGCGTTCAGCGTTTCCGGCTGCGCCTGTGGAATGCTTCCCAGCGGGCCGGAAACAAATGTGATCGGCAGTCCAATGATCTCGTTCAGATTCCCAACCAATGCCGCGCCATTGCCGTGGTTGTCCTTGCTCATGTCGCCCGTGAGCGTGGTGCTCTGGTTGATGCGGATCTTCTCCGGGCTTGCCTGGTGCGTCAGCACGATGAACGGATCAAAGCAGACCGCATTCGTATTGACCGGCGCCGGACACGTGCTGGCTGCAGTCACAATCGTGCTCGATGGTACGTTCGTTCCCCACCAGTTGTTCGTCGCCGTTACCTGGTTCCCGCCTGTAGCGGCCGTAACGTTAAGAAGATTACTGCTGGCGGGATTGTGTGTTGCGCTGTTCCCCGCAAAGCGGCTGAAGTTGATTACAACCGGACCAATGCCGGTGCCGCCGCCGGTAAAGACTCCGCCGCCATCGCCGGCCGTGCTGTTCCCGGTGATCGTTACCTTGCTCAGCGTCATGCCGTCGGAAGCCTGGTTCGCAATGCCGCCGCCGCCCGCATTGTTGGCGGACGCTCCTTCGTTGCCTGACGTGTTGTTGCTGATCACTGTCCCGCCATCAATCAGCAGCGTGGCCTCGTTGTTAATGCCGCCGCCCATGCCTGTCGCTGTGTTCCCTGAGATGGAGCCGCCGGAAATGTGGCTCTGGGGCTGTGTGTGCTGGCCGGAGAAGAACAATCCGCCGCCCGTAGGAGTTACGGCCCCGGCGGTGTGCGTGTGATTGGTCAGGACCTGGACGTTGCTCATCACAATGTGGGAGCGCGCGTCAATCACGCCGCCGCCGCCGTCACCGCAGCAGACCGCCGTCGCGTTGGAAATCGCCGTCGCGTCGTTGTTCTGCACGATCACATTGGTTAAGGTGGCAAACCCCGTGCCGTTCAGGGTATTGAACATCGTAAAACCGCCGCCCTGGCCATCGGAGACCGCGTTGTTCTGGATCGTCACGTTGGTCATGGTCAGCGTCGCGGTGCCCGGGCTGCCGGTATCGAAGTCGAAAGCGCCGCCAAAGCCGTCCTGAAGCGTGCAGCAATCGCCGCGGTTGTTTCCGTTCTGGATCGTCACGCCGGAAACGCTCACCGTGGCGTTGGTGAAAGGTGCTGTTGGTCCAGGCGAATCAATGTCCTGGTTGAACGAGATCACCTTGTCCACGCTGGTGGCCAGCGTCGTCCCGCCCTGGATAATGGTAGTGGCCTGCCCGGCGCCCACGATGTTGACCGAATCCTGCACTTCCAGCGTGCCAGTCAAAGACGTGTGGTGGTCAGCCGCGTTTCTGGCAATCGTCAGCGTGTAAGTTCCCGCTGGAACGATAATCGTATCTGTGCCTGCCGTGGCATTCGCTTCAATGATCGCTTCGCGCAAGCTGCACTGGCCGGGTGTGGCGGCTGCGCATGCCCCCGCGCTTAGTGTGTCATTCGTCGTGTTCACCGTAAAAGTTGGATCGGGCAGCGGCATCAGCATGGAAGGCGTGTTCTCTCCCTGGTGGATCGAGAGGACTCCGGCGCGTCCGTCAACGTTGATGCGCGCGGGGATCGCCGCCAGCGGGTTGCCTGAATAAGGCCGCGTAGAAAGCACTGCCGGAGCAAAATTCGTCGCTCCTGGCTGCACGTCAGGATGCTGCACTACCACCAGCTGCCCGGTAGAGCCGTTGAGCACCATTACGTCGTCCATCTGGTGGTCGGAAATTCTGGTGCGGAACAGCACCGGTGTCTGTCCTGGGGCAAACGTGGCCGCGGCAGGAATGTCTTCTACGATCTTCCAGCCCGTGGCCGGAAAAACCCTGGCCGGCAGCAGCGGATTCGACTCTGTGCGCACCTTGCCGGACTGGCCCAGCGCCTTCAATTCATCGGTACTGTAAGCCCGTGGATCAAACTCATTATGCGCGGCAATGTGGATCGCGCCGTCAGCGGTCAGCAACGCCAGTTGAAGGCCTGGGTTGCGATCGATCACAAAAGTGCCTACGGCCAGAGCGCTGGCTGTAATCGGCAATGAAACCTGTTGAAGCGTCATCGTCTGGGCGCGCAGGATCTGCACCTTGCCGCCGGCCAGAAATGCCAGATCGTTGGCGCCATCGCCAAAGTCGCCAAAAGTCAGGTTGGAAGCCGGTCCGCTCAGCGGAAATGCCGCGATGGGATTCACGCCATCCTGGCTGCCGCTGAAAACGGCCAGCTCAGGGCCTGAATGCCCGTTGATTCCAACCAGTACCTGAGTGAAGCCGGTGGCGCGTCCCAGATCGCCGCCCAACATCGCGGTAACACCGCCCGGCAGATTCACGGTTTGCGGCGCTGCGAAATTACCTTTGCCGTCGCCCGCAAAAACGTAAAGCGCGCCTCCGCCCTTGGCCGCGATTACAAGATCATTGTGGCCGCTGCCCGTAAAATGCCCCACCGCCATAAAGTCCGGATTTACAGGCGTGGCGAGCGTAGAACTCTGCGCCAAAAACGGTGCAGGGAACTGGCCATGCGCAATCGCCTGGAACGACGCATCGCTCTGCGGAGCAAACGCATCAAGATTGCCGCGCTGAATGCTTATATGCCCGCTGTAGCCCACAAGCAGGTCGGCAATGCCGTCTTCATCCACGTCGCCCGTTGTAAGCGACAAAGGCTGCGCCCCGGCTGGCGCTACAGCAGCATGGCCTGCCAATGGCGCTCCCCCGGGCGCGCTCCCAGATTGCATGGGCAGCTGTTGCCTTTCACCCAGCCAGATTTTGGGCCCGGTGGGCTGTGCCTGCGGCGACTGGATTGGCGCGGCAAGTGCAAATGTTTGCAGGACAAAAACAACGATTACAGCAAGGATGGCAATAGAGCAGACGCGCAAGCAAATCCCATGCTTCACGGGACGTTCTCCTGGCACACGCAGAGGTGTGAGTTAAAGGTGG
>JBAVUZ010000306.1:0-4810 GCA_049697035.1 Candidatus Angelobacter sp.
AGAACGTCATTCAACAAGCGCTGCAATTCCAGGTTGCTGGAAAGGCGCACGCTGAGATCATGAAAGCGCTTGAGGTCGCTGCGCTGCGATTCCAACTCATCACGCAGACGGGCCAGGTCATTGCTGAGCATACCCGCAACCATTTCCGCGGTCGACCACTTCTGGCGCGCCAGCCCAACGATCAATGTGACGGCGATGAGCAGAGCTGCCCAGAGCTCATTGCTGGTTGTCGAAGTGCCGGGCTGATAAAGATATGAGAATGCGACCAGAGCGGCGGTGTTCAGCAAAGCGCCTGTCACCGCGGCGGGCAAGCCCCCAATGACAGCGGAAATGCACGCTGCGGCAATGAAAAATACTCCCACTCCGGGATGGAAGAACGGAAGGCTATAGTGGGCAATGCTCCAAGCTGCCATAGGCAGCAGAAAGGTGAGGACCCACGAGATCACGCGCAGGCGAGTGGTAGACGGGGGATACATTCTTTCTCGTTTACTCCTGCTCTAAACTGAGCGTTTGCAGACGAGTGGCAATTCCGAGCATATCACGCAAAAGACTGTGTAAAGCCATCATGGGGGCTAAGGCATTGGGACGAGCAGGACACTGGACTGATCCAGAGTAGAAGCAGGAATATGGACGCCGTGCAGATGGTCTGGAGCGGGTACTTAATGAGCATAGGTACAGCGCACCAATGACCACTAGTATGCGATACAAGTTAAGAAAGCTCTAATAGATTCAGAAAGCAATAAAGGAGTTTTTTTGATCTCAGATGGGGATCAATCCTTTTCGGATTCCCAGACTGACTGCTTCAGTCCGACTGGCTGCGTGCAGCTTGCCCAAAATCGAGCTGATGTGAAATTTGGCGGTGTGTTCTGAGATCGCCAGACGAGCGGCAATTTCTTTGTTGCCCAGGCCCATGCTGACCAGGCGCAGGACTTCTGATTCGCGAGCGGTCAGGTCTTCTGTCAACTCTTCAACTATATCTTCGCGAGGCAGGTTTTCGTAATCCATGTCTTCGCCGTGTATGTCGCGCATTTCATCAATGGCATTATTTTGCAGCAAGCCGTGAACAGAGGTGGGATGGAGAAGAATGAAGCCAGCCTCGGCGGCCTGCAGCGCCATTTGCTTGTCTTGGCTATTGGCGTCACGCGAGATCACCGCATGAACGGAGGCTCTGAGCGCGGACCGCACCCATGCTGGATCGGGATCGTCGATCAGAGCGATTGCACCGGCGGAGGAGGGAGCATCTTGAAGGAAAGCAAGCATCGCGGAAGCCGAGGCCGGAGTGTCCAGGTCGGCCACCAGGATGTCAGCTTTCGAAGCGGCAAATTTTTCCGGTGAGATTTGGGAATCGCAAATGACATTCACGCCACGTACGGTGCGTGATATCACGGCGGCAAGATGTGTACGTCGCGCGGACGTGGCTGCGATCACAAGCACACGCAGCGAAATGTCCTCTCTTTTTTCCATTCCCCAATTGCGAACCGTTTGCTCCAGCGTGGTTATGTCTGTGTGCTCGCTATTCCGCGCGGGCTTCCAGCCGCAGACTAACCGTGGTGATTGCGCCGCCGCGAATCAGGCTTGCTTCAACGGAATCGCCCGGTTTGTGAGAACGCAATATGCTTTGGACTGCATCAATGTCAGCCGCCGACTTGCCCGCCAACGTGATCAGAACGTCGCCCAAAAATATTGCGGCTTTATCAGCAGGGCTACCCGGCTCAACGTGGACCACCAGCAATCCCTCACTGGTGGTTAGATTCAGACGGGTCCGTAAGGATTCCGGCAGCGGTGCAGCCTGCATGGCAAGACCGAGATAAGGACGCTGGACGCCGCCTTTTTCCAGCAGTTCAGCAGAAACGCGCTGCACAGTCGCGGAAGGCACGGTGATGCCGGAGCGATGGAGTCCTGCGGTGTTCATGCCCAGAAGCTCTCCCTGGCTATTGACCAATGGGCCGCCGGAGAAGCCGGGATACATGGTGAGATCGGGGCGAATGAACTGATCAATTTCACCGCCGCGCCATGTGCGCATAGGACCGTTGATCAAGCCAGAGAGAATTCCGGAACTGGCAACTATGTGGCCGCGCCGAGTACGAGCCAAAGCCAACACCAGTTCACCTACACGCAGGTTCGTGGTCGCACCCCAGCGGGCAATTGGCACGTCAATCGGCTGTTGCAGGCGCAGGACGACGAGGTCAGTGCTGGGATCGCGTCCGCTGACGCGCGCGGAAACTTTTTGTCCGGGCGCGGTGATCACGGTGATCTCATCGTCGCGACGAACGGCATGGCTGGCGGCGACCACTGCGTCTTTGGCAATCACAGTGCCGCTGGAAGGATGACGCGTGCCGTGTACTGCCACAACTGATTTTCCTGTTACTGCGGAAACCTCCGCCAGATCGTTAGATAGCTTGCTCCAGATATTTTCCATACAGATTTCCTTTTTGATCTTTTGTTCTGTCAATTGCAGTATGAAAGAATTGTGGAGGCAAGCGCATCCGCCATTTGGCTAGGATTTTGCGTTTATTTAAAAGAGGCTGGGTCGAGGCGGAAAATTATTTTGAGCGCAAGCAGCGGATAGCCCGTGTTCTTCGCAAGCCGTAGATTTGGTTTGCGGAGAAAAAACCATGCAAATCCAAATGACATCAGGCAGTCCAAACGAAAAATGGAACCTTGTGCTGGCGCATGACGCCAAGGCCGACGGTCGCTTTGTTTACGCGGTGAAATCAACCGGCGTTTTTTGCCGTCCTTCATGCCCCAGCCGGCGGCCTAAGCGCGAGAACGTGGAATTTTTTGATTCGCCAACGCAGGCGCAGCAGGCGGGATACCGTCCGTGCCGGCGCTGCACGCCGTTCGAACGCAATCCGCAGACGCAGAAGGTGGAAGCGGCCTGCCGGTATATCGACGAGAACCTGGACATCACGCTGAGCCTGACTGCGATTTCTCGCCATGTGGCGATCAGCCCGTTTCATTTTCAGCGGCTGTTCAAGCGCATTCTGGGAATCAGCCCCCGGGAATATCAGCAGGCGCGCCGAGCGGGCAAATTCCGCCAGGCGCTGCTGGGGGAAGGGAGCGTGACGGAAGCGATCTATGAAGCTGGATACAGCTCCAGCAGCCGAGCGTATGAAAGCATTCCGGCGCAACTGGGGATGACGCCATCGGCATTTCGCCGGGGCGGGGAAGGAATTGAGATTCGCTGCACGGTGATCTCGACCGAACTGGGCAAGCTGCTGATCGCAACCACGGAGCGCGGCGTGTGCGCCGTGCGGTTTGGTGAAAGCGAAGCTGCATTGCTGCGCGAACTGAAGCATGACTTTGAGGCGGCAGAGATTCGTCGCGATGACGCAGGGCTGGAGACGGTGGCAAAGCAGATAAAACAACTGCTAAAGGGATCGACCGCGCCCTTGAATATTCCCCTGGACCTGCGCGGCACCGCGTTCCAGCAGATGGTGTGGAAAGAGTTGCAACGCATTCCGCGAGGCCAGACGCGGAGTTATACCGAATTGGCGAAGACGATTGGGCGGCCTAAAGCGGTGCGCGCCGTGGCGAATGCGTGCGGATCGAATCCTGTTGCCCTGGTGGTGCCATGCCATCGTGTGGTGCAGAAGAACGGCAACCTGGCTGGATATCGCTGGGGCGTGAAGAGGAAGAGGGCGTTGTTGGAAAAAGAAGCTGCTAGCCGCTAGCCACTAGCTGCTAGCCAAAACGAGTTGTGCAAACTGGGTTGGCTAACTAAAGGCGGAGGGAGAAGCCAAAAGCCAAGAGCCAAAGGCTAGCAGCTAGAAACTCATTATTTGCTCAGCAGAAACGAGAATCCATCAAACTTATACTCTGACCAATGCTCCGCTTTGATCGGCTTCATCTTTCCGCTGCGGGCTTGTTGGATGGCGGCCAGCACGCGAGGCAGGTCGGCGGGATCGGCGACGGGGACGTTGTGTGCGGGAAGAAGCAGCGTGGCGTCCAGCGTGGCCATCTTCTTGATTGAAGCTTCGTAGGCGTCGAGGTCGGTTTCCGGACGAAAGAGGAAGATCGCTCCGGGATAATACATGTCGCCGGTGAAGAGGAGTTTGTTTTGCGCGTCCCAGAGCGAGATGGAATCGGGCGTGTGGCCGGGAGTGGAGATTACCTGCAAGACGCGCCCGCCGAGATCGATCTTTGAACCATCTTGGATCCAGTCTGTGATGTGGAATGGTTTTACTGAGTAAGTCTTGGGATCGAAGCCGGCGGGGAGTTTGCCGCAGATCGCGCCGGGGACAATTTCTTCCTGCGCGGCGGCGACTGTGCCTTTGGCGTGTTCACGCGTGAAAGCGGTGTCCATGCCGTAAATCCTGCTGAAGCGCCAGTCGTCACTTACATGATCATTGTGCGTGTGGGAGTTCATTACGCTGACCGGCAAAGTGGTCAGCCTTTCGACAACTTTTTTGATATTGCTAATGCCCATGCCGGTATCGAAAAGCAACGCCTGTTTTTTGCCGACGATGAGGTAAGAAATAATTTCTTCCTGCTGATGCGGTTCATAAATGGCGAACAGGCCAGGGCGAATGCGATAGACCTCAAACCATTTGTCAGGGACAGTGACACGTTCGAGTTTGTTATAGGCAGGGCGAGGCAGGTCGCGGCACCACTCCGGCTTTTGATCGGACTGCGAAGCGAGAATAGCAAAGAAAACGGCGACGGCAAGATGCATTGGCTTTTCCTGACTCACAATATTTCAGCCAAGGATACTAAAGCAATTCCATAGTTACTGTATCCCGTAGCCGCAGTGGCGGAAATAGGCACGAGCATTTTCGGGAGTGATGGCGGCGATGGCGTGCCCCACCGC
>JBAVUZ010000307.1:0-2169 GCA_049697035.1 Candidatus Angelobacter sp.
AACTTGTAACGCTGATCAAGCAGACGGCAAAAGAGAAAACCATCCCGCTGCAACCCGACGTGATCCAAGGCTATGGCGACGATTCCGCCGAGATGCAAAAGAGCAACGGAGGCGCGCCGACCGTGAACATGGTGGTCCCAGTGCGCTATACGCATTCGCACAACGGCATCATGAACCGCGGCGACTTTGACAAGATGGTGGCCCTGCTGGTAGCGGTGCTGCAAAAGCTGGACGCAAAAACCGTGGCAAACCTGCGGGATTTTACGCCACAGTGAACTTCACCGCAGAGGACGCAGAGAAAAAGATTAGCCGCGAATCGATGCGAATGAACACGAATCAGGAAAGGCTGCCTATCAGCGTGGTTGTGAAGGTATTTGTCGACCTGCTCCGCTCAAAACGACAGGGTATTAGCTGTTTGTGGAATAGAGATTCATCAGTAGCGGGATTCATGGTTCCCTTGGCAGCAGCGGAGCCGAACCCTCGCCTTCGCCGCCGAAATCGTAGGCGTTGCGGTTTGTAATCATGGCTCAGCTCGGGATGGCATGTCGTTGGGCATGCATGAAGACAGACTCCAGAGCAGCGTGGATGAAATAAACATTGAAAAATAAATATTGAAAAACATGTCCCGGGAAGGCGTGGAAGAGTGCATATTTAAGTAAGGGAGTTTTTTGCTGTGCCGGGAGTTGGCCTCTACTGCCTGAAAGGAACTCCCCTGAAGCAGCATAGCAAAGAATATTCTGCAGGGATTTTCCGACTCCCGCCGTTCAGCATGATTGAGAACATATCCCACAAGGCGCGCCGTTCAAAATGACAGAATGCCCGTTTTCTGGTTGAACCAAAGGTTCTCGTGCCTTTATTCCACAAGGCCAAAACCGCGCTCAATCGGGATCCTGCAACCAAAACAGATGATTCGGGTTCGGCAATGCAATGGGAGCAGAGAAACTTCTTGACCGTCCAGAGAAATTGAAACGCCATCGTGGCTTTTGTCACTAAACTCAGGGGTAGGTTTGTTTCTTGCCGGCAGCTAGGGGCCACGGGAGTCGCGGCAGTATGGAGGCCCAATGAGAGTGATAATTGCGTTAATTCTCGCGTTCGCGTTTATTGGGTTCGCTCAGCAGCAACCCGCATCAGCAGTGAAGACTGGCAAAATCAAGAAAAGCCAGCGGTCCAAAAGCGGAAGAGCGCCTGTGACCTATGCAGATTTGTATTCTGTTGCCTTTGCTACACCTCAGTCGGGCTGGGCCGTGGGCATTGGCGGTACCATTATTCAAACAGAAGATGGCGGCAAGACTTGGAAGACACGGACCGGCGGCGCTAGCGAGGTGCTACATTCCGTGGCCTTTGCCACGCCGCAGGCGGGCTGGGCGGTAGGCACTGGCGGCACCATCTTGCACACCGAAGATGGCGGTCAGACGTGGAAGACACAAAGCAGCGGCACTAACAGCGAGCTGCATTCGGTGTTCTTTGCCACCCAGAAGGCAGGCTGGGCGGTGGGTATTGGAGTGATCTTGCACACTGAGGACGGCGGCCAGACGTGGAAAACGCAGAACACCGACTCCAACGCGTGGCTATATTCGGTGGTCTTTGCCACGCCTCAGTCCGGATGGGCGGTGGGCGATAGCAGCGATGGCCACGTTATCTTACATACCGAAGACAGCGGTGAGCATTGGACAAAACAAGACAGTGGCGTCCGCCCTGTGCTCTATTCCGTTGCATTTGCCACGCCTCAGTCCGGATGGGCGGTGGGCTTTAGCGGCGCCATCACTCATACCGACGACGGCGGTCAAACCTGGAAACAGCAGGCCAGCAGAACCGAGAGCCCGCTGAATTCCGTGGCTTTTATCTCGCCGCAGTCGGGTTGGGCGGTGGGTGTGGATGGCACCATTCTGCACACCGAAGATGGCGGCAAGACATGGACACAGCAGACCAGCGGCACCAAGGCGTTCTTAAGATCCTTAGCCTTTACCACACCGCAGTCTGGCTGGGCGGTGGGCGATAGAGGAGCCATTGTGCGGACCGAAGATGGTGGCCGGACTTGGGTCAAGAAGTACGAAACCGCACAGCCGACACGCCAGGGATCGGAGACAACACCAAGCCTCGCTCAGGCCCCGAAAGTGACGACCGGCAAGATCAAAGAAAAACAGCGTTACAAAAGCGACAGGGGCATGT
>JBAVUZ010000308.1:0-12818 GCA_049697035.1 Candidatus Angelobacter sp.
AGTAGTGCTGTTTAAGCTCTTGCCGTTACAAACTATCTTCCCGTAACGCCCGCAAGGCCTGTCCCCGGAGGCGTGGAAGAGGTGCTGTGGCTCAGCGCATAGACCGTTCCTAGCGCTGCGCCTGCGGCCAGGACCGCGCCAACCTTTAAGAGCAATGAGCGCGTCTGGTGCTGCTTGGCCGGAGCAATGGCGATACCGGCCGGCTTGGCTGCCGCGCCACCGGATGTGGGGACGCTTTCAGCAGTAGCGGCGCCCACAGGCTCAGTCTGCGGCTTGGGCTTTGGCCCTTCAGGTACCGTGGTGGTTGTTTGTGGCTCTGCGTTGGGCGATGTCTGGTCCTGCTGCGCCCCTGAAGCGTCAGGATACGTGGTTACGGGCGCGAGCGGCCCTTGCGATGGGTTCACGCTCGTTCCGGGCGATGCCGGCTGCTGCTGCGGCGGCTGGTTCTGGTTTGCCGGCGCGACAGGCTGCGTGTTCTGTGCCGGGGCCGTTGCTGGCGCGGCCGTCGTTTGCGTAGTGCCAGGCTGCGCCTGGTCCGTTGTCGCGGGCGGGATTGCCTGCGCCGGCTGCGTCGTCGGCTGCTGCGGCTGCTGGCTGGTTTCCGGCGCTTGTTGCGGCGTGGCAGGGTTCGTCTGCTGCGCGTGAAGCAACGGCGCGGAGCACAGGCCGGCAAGCAACAGGGTACTCAGGATTCTCGTGATTCGGTATTGCACTGTCATAAAAAACCTCGGGGAACTTTGGTTTCTGAACTTACTGTTGGCGTCATTCCTTGGACGCCATTATTTGGCCGTCATTATTCGAACGTCATCATTTGAACTTCATCATTTGAACTTCAGGGGACGAGTATTTCCGGCAAACGCGCCCAGGTTCTCTGTTCCGGCAGTTGCGGCCAGAAGCCGGGCCAAATCAGTGTCTCTGTCCCAATGATGTTGGATGCGGTTTTTGAGGCAGCGGGCTAGTGTCTTGAGGTTGGTTTTATACCAGCAGCACTTTTCCATATAGGAAGAGAAAACGGCCACCATCCTGGCGTTTCTAAGGTGCTGCGGGCCGCCTGCCAGCAAAGCGGCTATAAAGCGATGATTGCCTTCCAGCAGCGTGACCGGGCGCTCTTCATCAATGCCCAGGAAGATGACCATCCCCTGCGGCAGATCGGAGGGGAGATTGGCGCAGATATCTGAAATCTTTTTGACGAACTCATTCGGCTCCGTCGCTTTGAGCTGGCGGATGCGGGCCGCCACGTCCAGCGCCCTGAAGTTGCCGCGCGCGATCTTTCTCCAGTGCGCGCGGGGAAAGACGCTGACCTGCTCCACGTCCTCAGGCTCAAACTCAATCTCCCACCACTGCCGGTCTTCCGGAAGCTCCCACCACATGGTGTCGCGTCGGCGAAAGAGCAGAATGCGGCGAACCTCGTTCTCGCTGGCGTCCGTCAGGTTGGGATGCTCGACCAACGGAGTAAAGCGATCGCGGTCCGCGTCATATTCCTTATGGAAAAACTCGCCGCGAAGGAACTCCGCGATGATCTCGGCTTCAGTTAGACGACGCAGCTTTCTCATACGGCCTCAACCAGTTCCGGCTTGTTATGGCGGCGCAAAAACGGGACCGCGACCAGCGCCAGCATCGCAGCCATCAAGACGATCCGCACCATGATGACTTCATGCAGCGATCCGTGGAACAGCCCAATGCCCAGCACCAGCGCGCCGCTGAAGATCAGTTGCAGCCAGCCGGTGTTGGCAATGCGGCGTGACATTTCATAAGCGATGAACACAACACTGAGCGAATAGAGCGCGGTGGCAGCGGCATAAAGCGCCAGCAGCCAGCCGATTTCAATAAATCGCGAACCAAAGATCACACCCATGATCAGGTGTGGAAAGAGCGCGGCGGCGGCAATGAAGATCAGGGAAAGGCCGAGCACCAGCAGCAAGGGCAGTCCGATGCCGTGGGCTTTTTTGTGCTCCGGGCTGGCAGCCGCGGCCACAGGAAACATCGCGTTGACCACACCGAACCACGAAGCGAAATAAAGCAGCCGCCCAATCTGTGAGATGGCAGCGTAAACGCCCGCAGGATCCGAAGGGAAGAAATGCTTAACCAGCAGAATATCAATATTGTTGATGATGACCTGGCCCACGAAAAACACGATCGCCTGCACAGCCTCTGCGTACGACGGCGGCTCAGCCGTGCTGGCCTTTACACGAAGTTGCGCCGGGATTCGCGGAATAAAACACGCAACGATCACCGACGCTGATATCGCACCAACGGCCCCGAGAACGCCATAGCCGGCAATCACCAATCCCGCGCCCAGAAAGAAGCGGGTACCTGCTTCAAGAACAAAGTTCGTACCCAGCCGGGGAAAGGCGCAGACGCCTTGCATCGCGCCACGCTTGACGCCCAGCGGCGCATAGGCCGCGATGCCAATCGCGAGAAGTCCAATGATCCATGGACTGGGAACGTTCAGGTACGTTGCAACGGGTTTCTGCGCCAGAAAAAGTACACCGCCCAGAGCAAGACTGGCCATCCATGCTTTGCCAAGCAGGCTGTGCACCACGGCAGCTTTGCTGGAATCAGCATGATTTCTGGCGACAAACTTGGCGCATACCAACTGAAAAGCCAGGCTGATGCACGACGCAAGCAAAAGCAGCGTGACCGCGGCATTGATGTTGCCGAACGCTCCCGGGCCCAGCATGCGGGCCATGACCATGTTGTAGGCAAAGTTGAAAATGTTCACCAGCATCATGGCAACAAGCATGATGGCGCTGCCATTGAGCATGGTGGAGCGGTCGCTGCGCTGCGGACGCACCGCAGCCGAAGCGACGGGCGCTTCGGCTGGGTTGAGAGTGATAACGCTTTCAGATTGCGGCATCACGCTGTATCTCTACGCTGCAACAGGTTGGGAACGTTTGTTATGTAGAAGTTGTTGCCGCATGGCGTTGGGCAGAAATCCGCTGAAGCTGCGGGCCGCCTCGGTTGATGTTTCATAGATTTCAAAAAGTCGCTCAGTGCGCGTGAGCTCCAGCACAACCGCGGCCTGGTCAGAGAGCGAAGCAAGCTTCACGTCGCCATCGCGCTTATGGGCCTCAGACATGCATTTCAACAGCATCTCTACGCCGGAAGCGTCAATCTGCGCGACCAGGGAAAGATCGAAAACCAGCTGCGGACGGTCAGCCGCAAGAAAAGGACGCACGTCGCGAAGAAACTCTCGCGCTGTGCGCGAGTTCAGGCGCTCCGGCATTCTTTTTACGACGACAGGTCTGCTATTGATGTCCATATCTCCTCGCTACAACCATGTTGGGGAACTTATGGGATGCTTCAGTGTCACAGGCGGAAGTTTCAAATCCAGCGGCCGTACCCAGCGCCGGCGCTGTCTTCCGCAGCGTAGTCTGCAAGTCAACTTTCTCTGCTTTTTTCGCGGCGAACATGCCCTGGAAAGCCAGCCTTGGCAGGTATGTAAGCGCCTCCGCCGCACTGGTCACAAATCTTTTACCCGATGCTACGGACATGGACGCGACAAGCTTGGGATCTACGATGTTCACCGTTACGTCGCGGTGCAAGTTAACAATGCGGCCCATGCCTGCAATCGAATGCGCCAGGTCGAGCCCCGCTCCCACGTAAGAGAACGGCAGAACCGTGGAGTTTTCAATCACTGTGCCGCAGTCAACTTCCGCGTGCCGCTCCACCGAGCTGCAGCGGGTAATAACCGCGCCGGAGCGGATGCGAGCCAGCGATCCAACAAACGCGGGAGCAAGAACACGCGCGCCTTTTTCAATCATGGCACCGGGAGCGGTCCATACTCCGGGCTTTATTTCTTTTCCAGCCGGGCAGGTTTGCGTCTGTCGGGTAAGGATATCAATGGCAAGTTGCCGCAAATCGCGCGCAGTTGCCAGGGGATTCAAGTAGCCCTCATGTTGTAGAGCAGGACATTCGCTGCGGCAGTGCGCCAGTTGAGTACGGAAAAGCGAAGCAGCATCATTCCTGCGCGAGGCGCTGATGCAGAAAATTTCCAGCATCTGCGCATTTGATGCCATGCGGGTAACGCGTTCCTTGCGGTCGAGGTGAAACTGCACCAGTCTTTCAAAATCCACTTCGGCATACGCGCCAAGGCGCATCAGAATTACCAGTTCAGCGCCGCCCTGGGCCATGTCATTGAAAACGGATTCAGCCGTTCTCCAGAAACGATCAGGAGCAGAAGAGATGCAGGCTGCATCTGAAGGAAGGCCAAAATTACGGATACCAGAAGGAGCTGTCGATTCCACGACGGCGCTTACTTGCGAGATCCCGTATTGCTGTAGCCGCTCAGCCATGCGCTGGAGCGTACTCTTTCCAGCCACGTCCAGAGTTGCCAGGGTCGATTCAAACGCCTGGCCTTTCTTCGCATTGTGCTCTGAATTGGCCAGCAATATACTGCGGATATCCATTGTTCCTTCACCTGTCAATGTTCTGAGGAAGCTCTCGGATGGCGTGAAGAAATCAGCGGAGGAGGGAGCCCAAAACTGAAGTAACGAGGCCGCAAACGACTGTCGGTACTACCTGGCCCTGGGAACCCTCTGACCTGAAATCCGTGCAAACCACTCGTTCACTGCACGCAGCCAGCAGAACACTGCTTGAAATTACTTTCAAATGAAACACAGCCGCCGTATTAGCAGCAGTGTTGAAATAGATGTGATTGAGTCATTCCGTGTTGTAAGGTCAGAGCACCTGCTGGAACTTTTATTTTGCCGCTTTACGCTGGTAAAATTCGCACATGCCGGAAGTGACGACCGTTTATTTCTGCCGGATTGATTCATTGGTAGTAGGGCCCTTGCTGCTTGCGTCCACTGCAAAAGGTCTGCGTTGTGTCCACTTTTACAAAGGGACGCTGCCTCCCCCGGGCAAAGATGAAGTTTGGATCGAATCACCAGAACATCTGCGGCCCTGCATTTTGGAGCTTGAGAGCTACTTTCGCGGCGAATTACGGGCGTTCACTTGTGAGTTTGACCTGGTTGGAACGCAGTTCCAGAAAGATTGCTGGCGGGCCTTGCTGCGTATTCCTTACGGTCAGACCTGCTCTTACGCCGATATCGCTTCCGCCATTGGCCGCCCGAATGCCTTCCGTGCCGTGGGCCAGGCAAATCATGATAATCCAATCGCCATCATTGTTCCCTGCCACAGGGTCTTGGGAGCAGATGGAACTCTCACGGGTTACGGCGGCGGTCTTAGCACAAAGGAGAAACTGCTTCGCCTGGAAGGAGCAACGTTCAGGCTGAAAGCAAGACCTTCGGCAACGGCAAAGGTCGATAATCTTGCTAACCCGCCACAGGCAAGCTTTTCCTACTGATCCTTACGCCCCCTCGTTTATCTGAGAGGTGGCTTAGATTCCGAAGACGACGTTCCTTTATTCGGCTCAGGATTGTTCGCCGGACTGGCTGTACTGCCCGGATTTTCCGTTGATGTTGGCGACGATTTCTCATTTCGCGGGTTGATCGTGAGTTTATTGACCAGCTTCTTGCTGCCGGTATAGGACTGAACGATCCTCGTCGCGGTGATCTTCTCTTTGTTGGTGCCCACGTTGCCTGCCAGTTCGACAGTATCTCCGGAGACATTCACGCGCGGGCTGTCGCCTGTGAGGGTGGGTTCCTTGCTCAGAGCATTCTGAATCTGACTTTGCAGATCCGAGTCAGTCATGGTGCTTACGCCGCCAGCAGAATCTTGTGCGTCCGGTGTCTGCGCTGTGCTGGAATTTGCGGCCCCTGCCACGCCCCCTGTCGTTGTCGGCGCAGTCGGGGTCGGCTGGACCGGAGTACCGGCCTTACTCTGCGCGCCATCCCCGACATGGGTAGCCGGAGTGCTCGGGTTCACTGGCGTTGCTGGCTGCTGTGTTTGCCCGGTCTGCGCGGTCAATGCGGCAACGGACAATACAAATCCAAAACCTACCACGTACATTGGAATTCTCATTGCGTGCTCCAAATCAGGCTGCGGACACACCCAGCCCTCAGTTGATCTGATGCACGTTTCGGGCCATGCGGATGGCAGCGCATATTACTCTTGGCGCTGCAAACCGTTTAAAAGTATAGCTTTGGCGGATGGGCTGCATAAGAATCGCTTGACACAGAACGAGCAAATTGCGCGAGATACTCAAAATGAGTACCTGCGTGCGTAAGTGTGGATTCAGGTTCGCATACTAGTAGATAAGCTCGAATTCAGCCTCATTCGGCGGTAAACTGGACGTTATGGCCCATACGCACTCGCATCCACATGCACCGCTGAGCTCCAGGGCTCTGCGCTATTCGCTTGCGGCCACCTTTGCGTATGTGCTGATCACTCTTTTTGCCGGAATACGGGCCCATAGTCTGGCGCTGCTCTCTGAATCCGGCCACAACGTAACTGACCTGCTGGCGCTATTGCTGTCATGGGTCGCGGTTTTCATCCAGACCCGGCCGCCCAGCGCCACCAAGACTTTTGGCTACCACCGCGCCGGCGTCCTGGCTGCCTTCGTCAATGCCCTCACGCTGGTGGCAATCGCGTTTTACATCTTCTATGAGGCTTTTCTTAGGATGAGGCACCCGGTCCCGGTTCATCCCGGAATCATGATCTGGGTTGCCGTGGTTGGCGTGCTGATGAACGGAGCTATCTCCTGGGTGCTCTTCCGCGCCGCGCATGACGTAAACATCCGCAGCGCTTTCGTTCACCAGCTGGGTGACACGCTTTCCACCGCCGCGGTGATCGTCGGCGGCTGGATCATTATGTTAACGGGAAGGACGTGGGTCGATCCTGCGCTTTCCATCGGCATTGCCTGCCTGATTCTCTGGTCATCGTTCGGCATCATTCGTGAGACCCTGAATATCCTTCTGGAGGGTGCGCCGCAGGGAGTTTCCGCTGAGCGCATTACCGCCAGCCTCGCCGAAGTTGCCGGTGTGCGGGACGTTCATGATGTCCATGTCTGGAGCATTGGCTCAGATACTCACGCGCTCTCCTGCCACGTGCGGATTGATGACATGACGCTTTCCGAGAGCGAATTGATTCTGCGGCAGGTAAAACACCTTCTCGATGCCGAATACCACATCATGCACACGACCATTCAATTTGAGAACGGCGACTGCGAAATTGCCCACGGCTGCGTGATTCCCATCGGCAGCAGCAAAAGCATGCATGAGCCGCTCAAGGTGCGCCGCTAGCCGGCTTCCTTCTGCTTTGCGCCGCTCGCCTGCCGGACGAATATCTCTTTCACTGTCTCCAGCGTGTCAATCTCGTCGGCTGATTTGTCAGGGCGCAGGCGCAAAATGCGAGGAAAGCGCAGCGCATAACCGCTTTCATGCCGGCTGGACCGCATCATGTTATTGAACGCCACTTCCAGCACGATCTTCGGCTCAACCGTCCGCCGGAATCCCTGGTCATCAATCGTATGGGCCTTGAACCATTCGGTCATCTCGGCAATCTCAGCATCGGTCAAGCCGGAATAGGCCTTGCCCACATTCAACAGTTTATCGCCATCCCGCACGGCAAAGGTGTAGTCGCTCAGCACCTTGTTGCGCTTGCCGTGGCCCCACTCCACGGCCGTGACGACCACGTCCAGCGTGGCCAGCTCTTTCTTGAGCTTCAGCCATGACTTGCCGCGACGGCCCGGCGTATAAGGCGACTGCACATCCTTGATCATCAGGCCTTCATTACCGCGCTCGCGCGCCGCAGAAAATATTTCCTCCAGGCTGGCCGGCGAGTCCGCCGTTACAGCGGGTGCAAGGATTACGCGCGGCGCTCCGCTTCTGGTTCCGGCCGTCGATTCAAAAAACGCAGGCTCAAAGACTAACCTGCCCTGCGGATTCTCCGTGGCCATGTCATGTTCCACAATGAAGCCATCCTTCGGCGCCGACGCAAAGCTCTGCTCCAGAACCTTTCTTCTTTCTTCCAATGGCTTTTCGATTAGCAACTCCCCGCCGGCATAGAGAACGTCAAAGGCCATGTAAACCACGGGGACGCTCCGCAACATATCTTCAGACACCTTTTTGCGGCCTAACCGTTTTTGCAGCTCAGAGAAAGGCAGTGCCTGCGCCGTATCTGGACTCCAGGCCAGAATCTCTCCATCCAGAATCAGAGGCTCGGGAAAAGCGCGCAGCGCCGGAGGCAGTTCAGGAAACGCCCCGCTGATTTCGTCGAGCGTCCGTGAGAACAGGCGCACGCGCGGATCGTCTTTGCCTCCCACGTGGGCCTGTGCGCGTATGCCGTCATACTTGTCTTCAAGCGCTGCTCGGGCGAAGTAAGAAAGCGCTTCCTCGGCATCCTGGGCGGGACTGGCCAGCATGAAACCGATGGGGTGGAACAGCCGCATCTGCGCCTGATCGAGTTTGTGCTCCGCCGCCAGCCGCAAAGCTTCACGGATATCGCCCAGCAGCATGTTGGCCCGCTGAACCGCCTTTACGTTTTCATCGAATGCCTTGGCTATCGCTTCTTCTACGAGGTTTTCCCGCAGGCCGATACGTAAATCACCGCTAATAATCTTGATCACGTACTTTGCTTCCAGTGCCGTGGCCCGCCGCAGTAGGTCCTGAAGCAAACTAAGTTTGCGCGCGGCCGTGGAAGTTTGAGCCAGCTCATCGAAGACTGAAGCTAATTGGCCGACGGACAACGAACTCCGAGGGCGTGCTGTATGTTCCAAAACTTCCTGCGCCGCTGCTCCCAGATCGCCATGCCGACGATAGGCCGCCGTAAGAGTAACTTCTCCTTTGCCCGAGATCTCGCCGACAGTCCGCCACAGCGAAGTTCCGCCGACCTGCAATGTCCGCTCTTCCCAGGCAGGAAACGCACGTCCGGAGAGAAATACCGCAGCCTGCGCAGCCTCTTCCACTGGCCGCGCACGAAAGTATTCCGCTACCAGACGCACCTTTTCAAGCTTCTTGGTGGTGGCGGCTACGGCATCGGCAGTCTGGGCAAAGGCCTGCATTACTATGAGGATAGCAACTGCCGTTTCTCCTGTCCTTTTCTCCAGTATTCCCGTAAAATACTGTTTTAGAAGGCACTTTTAGCCCCTGCGCCAATCTCTTGGAGCTGCGGCTTGTTGCGGATCATCTAATAAACCAATGAGATACTGGCGTCCATTCCTGCGTTTTCTGGCTGCATTGCAACTGCTTCCCGCTCTTGAAAGCGGAGAGGAAACCCTCGTCGGCGGTCAGGCCGTGATGGAAGGCGTAATGATGCGCTCACCGCATGCCTGGGGTATCGCCATCCGTAAGCCCAGTGGAGAAATCACCACGCACAGTGAGACTCTGCATCGTCCCTCAGAAAAGCACCCATGGATGGGATGGCCCTTCGTCCGCGGGCTTGCAACACTCGGTCAGGCTATGCGCCTGGGCTTTGTCGCCTCAAAGTTTTCTTTGAACGTTGGGTTGGAAGAGATCGCCAAGGAAGAAGGCGAGAAGAAGCCGGAGATCGGCTCATGGGCCATGATCGGCAGCATGGTCGTCTCTATCGGATTTTTCATCTTCATGTACAAGTTCGTTCCCCTGGCTGCCGCCACAGGCATCAAGTCGCACTGGCACACTTTGAACAACAATTTTGCGTTCACGCTTGTCGATGGCCTGATCCGCATCGCGCTGTTCCTGCTGTTTATCTGGGGAATCTCTTTGTGGGCCGATATCAAGCGCGTTTACCGCTATCATGGTGCGGAGCACAAGACCGTATTTGCCTTTGAAGATCACGGAATGCCCTCGATTTCCGACGCTCAGAAGTATTCCACCTATCATCCACGCTGCGGCACCAGCTTCCTGATGACGATCATGCTTCTTTCGATCTTCGTCTACGCCGCTTTCCCCGTCCAGGGATTCTGGGCCAAGTTTGCGCTGCGTGTCGTGTTCCTCCCGGTCATCGCTTCCGTTTCTTACGAAATGATTCGCTTTTCCGCCAAGCATGGAAAATCGTTCTTCGCGCTGCTCACCAAACCGGGCCTGTGGCTGCAACGCATCACCACCCAGCCGCCTACTGACGATCAGGTGGAATGCGCCATCAAAGCCCTTGACCTCGCAATGGAACTCGAAAAGAAAAATGGCGGCGAGCTAGTCATCGCTTAGCGATGGCCGACTTGCAAGCCGAACCGCATGCTTCCGGTTTGAAGAGTGCACCCACGCGCGTGAATGCTTACGCGGTTTGGAGCGAAGCGACAGAATTGAAGAAAAATGGCGGCGAGTTAGACATTGCCTATGCGGCCTCCCGCCGCATACTCTGTGTTCAAGATTTGCAGCATATGGCGTTCGTACGCTTGACGCCATTCCTGGGTTAGGCTGTCTTCCTTGGGTCAACTTAACGCGCAACTATGGGGGGATAAAATCATGGCGAACCTAGCAACCATGCTGATCGGCCTGGAACGTTTCACTTCCGGACTGAAGCGCCGTGTAATCCAAGTCGGCGATCACCGCGTTGTTTATTCTGAGGGCGGACATGGAGAGCCCGTTGTGCTGCTCCATGGATTTGGCGCGTCGGCCGACAGTTGGAACCGTTTTGCCAAACCATTGACGAAGCGTTATCGCGTAATCGCGCCGGATCAGCCCGGCTGGGGAGCCAGCACACGGCTGGAAAGCGCCTCCTATGGTTACCCCGCGCAAGTGGATCGTCTGCATCAATTTCTCGCTGCACTTGGGCTGAAGCGGGTGCATCTGGTGGGTCATTCGATGGGCGGCTTTATCGCCTCCGCGTATGGTGCGCGTTATCCAGATGAAGTGATCACACTGGGATTGATTGCGCCGCACGGCATGGCTGAGCCGGAGCCAAGCGAACTTTTTCGCGACGTGGCCAAAGGCGACAACTGGCTGGTAGCCACCACGCGCCAGGAGTTCGATCGGCTGCTGAATAATGTATTTGCCAAACGGCCTTATGCGCCAAAAGCTGTGTTGAATTACCTGGCCGATCATGCCATCCGTAATTCAGCCAAGTCGGCAAAGATTTTTGCGGAGATGCAGACGAACGATCCGCTTCTCGCCGATCGGCTGCCCAATATCACCGCACCGGCCTTGATCGTCTGGGGAGATCAAGATCGCGTTCTGCATGTCTCTTGCGCCGATTTGTTCCGCAAGGGCATCAAAAGCTCTGAATTAATGATCATCCCCGGCTCCGGACACATGCCGTTGGTGGAAAATGCGGGTGCTTGCGCTAAGGCGTGGCTGGCATTTGTTGATAAATCTCGCCAGGCGCGCGGAGCGGCAGCCTGATCGGGCAGGTTGAACGAAGTAGTAAAATTGAGCTGGCGAAGCCGCCGATTTGGAGCGAAGCGACAGGATTGAAAGGGTAAGGCCGCGAGGCCCGGGTCCGCCGAGCGGCGTGATATAGGGCGGAACGCTCTATTAAGAAAGAAGCTCTTAAAGCGGTTTGGGGCGAAGCGACAAAAAATTATGTTTGAACGTTTAAATCAGATCGAAGCTAAATACGACGAGCTCACCAAGGCGCTTTCCTCGCCGGAGGTGATCGGCGATTCGTCGCGCTACCAGAAGACCGCCAAGGCCCACAGCGAAGTCGCAGAAATCGTTGAGAAGTATCGCGAGTACAAAGACCTCACGCGTGGGATTGAAGAGAGCAAGGCCATGGTGGCCGAAGAGTCTGACGCCGAGCTGCGCGCCTACGCACAGGAAGAGCTGGCGCGCCTGGGCGAGCGGCTTACCCAGGTTGAAAACGATCTGAAGACCCTGCTGGTGCCCAAAGATCCGAACGACGAGAAGAACGTGGTGCTGGAAATCCGCGCCGGCACTGGCGGCGACGAAGCCACGCTTTTTGCCGCGGAAATGTTCCGCATGTACAGCCGCTATGCTGAAACCCAGCGCTGGAAAGTGGAAGTGCTCTCAACCTCCGAATCAGGCGTCGGCGGACTGAAAGAAGTCATCGCCATCATCGAGGGCAAGGGCGTTTACTCGCGCCTGAAGTATGAAAGCGGGGTCCATCGCGTTCAGCGCGTACCTGCTACGGAGCAGCAGGGCCGTGTACATACTTCCGCCGTCACAGTTGCCGTGCTTCCTGAAGCTGAAGACGTTGACATCAAGATTGAAGCTAAAGATTTGCGCATCGATACGTTCTGCTCGTCAGGTCCGGGCGGCCAGTCGGTCAATACGACTTACTCCGCCGTGCGCATCACCCATCTGCCGACGAACACCGTGGTGAGCTGCCAGGACGAAAAATCGCAGATCAAGAACCGCGAAAAAGGCATGCGCGTACTGCGTGCCCGCCTTTACGAGCAGGAAATGGAACGGCAGCAGCAGGCGCTGGCAAAAGAACGCAAAGCGCAGGTCGGCAGCGGCGACCGCAGCGAGAAGATACGGACTTACAATTTCCCGCAGAACCGCATGACCGACCATCGCATCGGGCTCACCCTGCACCAGCTTTCTGACGTAATGGACGGCAAGCTCCAGCCTGTTCTCGACGCGCTGACCACGCACTATCAGGCAGAAAAGCTGAAGAATGAGTCGGCAGGCGTTGTGGCGTAGGGACTTGCGTGGCCGTGCCTTTGGGACGATTCCACGTGACGCTTCATCCGCATTCCTGATTTTCGTTTTCTTTCCTCATGCACGAACATCGCACGATACCGGAGTTGTGTCGCTTTCAGGCCGAATGGTGCGAGAAACTCGGCTCGCCGTTATATGCCTATCTCCTTCGCCGGTCGGCCGACGATTTCGACCAAGGCGGGCCTATCAGGGCATTGCTTGCGCCTCACGCGCATGATTCTAGAGGGTCCGCGCTTGCACTGCGCATGATGGGTGCCGTCCATCGGCTTGCGCTGCAGGGACAGGTTCCGGAACTAGCGCAATTCTATCCATCGTGCGGCGGAACAGTAGCTCTTGAGCCAGCGTGGAATGCCTTTTACCATGCGATTGCAGAAC
>JBAVUZ010000309.1:0-10757 GCA_049697035.1 Candidatus Angelobacter sp.
TGGTCGTAATGAACGATCGCGGCATGCAGGCGCTGCTTACGAATAAGTTCAAGCTTGGCGCCGATGCGTCTGTGGCAGCGGGCCCGGTGGGAAGGCACACTGAAGGCTCAACCGACTGGAAGCTTCGCGCTGAAGTCCTAACCTATTCGCGCGCGCGCGGTCTTTTTGCCGGCATAAGTTTCAATGGCGCCGTGATCAAACAGGATGAAGATGCTACGGGCGAACTTTATGGCCGCCAGATCGATTTCAAGACCATTCTGACGGGGTCAGTTCAACCGCCGCAGTCGGCGGAAAAATTTCTTGCCGCAGTGAAACGGGCCGCAGGGACAGATGTGGCTCCTTCGAACAGTCCAGTCCCTCAGACCCCGCCACCCAATTCACGTCCAGCAGCCCCGGTAAATCCGCCGGCGGCTACGCCGACACCGACGCCAGAGCCGACTCCGGCAGCTGAAACCGCTCCGGCTACGGAAACAACACCGAGTCCCTCTCCCACTCCAACGCCGCCCGTGCGAATATAATCCGTTAATTTTTCACGAAGCAAAAGGGAGCCGAACACCGGCTCCCTTTTTGCGCGATTACCTTTTCCAATTCACGCGCGCTCAGTGCTTGTGCGTATCCGGCTTCGCGTCGTGGTGGTCGTGACCGGCAGCGCCATGCATGTGCTCGTGTTCTTCCTCTTCTTCCTTGAAAATCGGAGGTGCGCCCAGGCTGCCCTTTGCGGGAAGATGGCGGATATAGTGGACGATGTTCCACATCTCCTCGTCCTCCAGAATTCCTTTCCAGCCCGGCATACCGGATGGTTTGATGCCGTTTTCAATGATCCACTTAAGTTGGCCGTCAGTATAATCCTGTACGTCTTTGACTGAGAGATCGGCCACCGGCGGGTCCATCTTTGCGGCAAAAGGAACGCCCGTGTTCTGTCCGTCCAGTCCATGGCAGATCTGGCAATGATGCTGGAAGTGTTCGCCGCCTTCTTTGGCAGCGTCGGGTGTATAGGCAATCGGGTTCTTTACGTCTTTACCGCCGATGGTCACTTCATGCTTGACTTCATTCGTCACGGCGCTCTCAGTCTTGCTGGGCGTACCCGCCTTGCAGCCACACATCGCAACAACGGCAAGAGCGGCTAGTGCGTGGGAAAACTTCATTGTCTTCTCCTTTATAGGCGCAACCATCTTAATAGCTGGGGTGCTCTGCTGTGAACCGGCAAGGCTGGAATCCGGCACACACCACAGTTTATTGAGCGCGCAACTGGCCGCCGGTTACGTCCGGTTTGAATTATTTTCCCCACGATGTTACCGTCCCCAGTTGCCCACATTTCGCCACAAGCTTGAATATTTTCCCGTCTGGCTGCTGGCCACTTCCATCGGTGTGCTGCCGCGGCCGATGGCGCGGGCTGTTTGCGAGTCTATCGGGATGTTCATATATGTGGTCCACCGGCGTCTCCGCAAGGTAGGCCTGCGCAACCTGGACCTGGCGTTTCCGGAAAAGACACGAAAGGAAAAGCTGCACATCCTGCGTGCGCTCTTCAAGGGGCTGGGCCGGCAGCTGGCTGAATTTGCGTTGTTCCCCCGATACCGCAAAGAAAGCGTTTCAGAGATCGCTGTTTACGATGGCTTCCAGAATTTTGCCGAGGCCCGCGCGCGCGGCAAAGGCGTATTGTTCCTGACCGCGCATTTCGGTGGATGGGAGATCGGCTCGTTTGTGCACTCGCTCAATGGCAATCCCATGAACATTGTGGTGCGGCCTCTGGACAACCCTTACGTAGACGCGTTTGTGGATCGTTATCGCACGCTGCATGGCAACCGCACGTTCGGCAAACAGGATTTTGCCCGCGGGCTGCTCACCTCGATGAAACGCGGCGAAGTGGTGGGCATCCTGATGGATACTAATATGACGCCGCCGCAAGGCGCGTTTGTCGACTTTTTTGGCCTTCCCGCATGCACGGCCACGGGAGTTGCGCGTGTGGCGTTGCATACCGGCGCGGCAGTGCTGCCGGCCTTCACAATCTGGGACAAAGAGCTGGGCAAATATAAAATTCGCTTTGATCCGGCTTTGCAGCTTACGAAAACGGGTGACGATGAAGCCGATGCCATCGCCAACACTGCTCTGTTTACCAAAGTGATTGAGAATTATGCCCGGCGGTATCCGGAGCAGTGGTTGTGGGTACACAGGCGGTGGAAGACGCGCCCGCCCGGCGAGCCATTAGTTTATTGACACATGCGTAACGTAAAAAAGCGCACAGCCGAAGCCATGCGCACAGGGAAGAGAAGAAGTTAACGCGTCCCTTTCAGTCTCCAATAGCCTGTGTTGCAGCTCCTTCCGGCTTGTCTTTTTCGAAGAAATCGCTAAAGTCGCCAACGAAGGCCATGACCGCCACTACCATTGACCCGGCGAGACCGATAAAGAATACTGCCTCGAGAAAAACTATAAGAAAGTGCACCATGATTGCCTCCCGCTAATTCCACGGTAATCGGCAATCACATTAAGAACTTATAAAGAGTCCGGAAAGAAACTGTGGTGAGAATAAAATTGCGAACGCCTTTTTATTGTCACTCTGGCAGGACCTAAGCGAACGCAAGTTTGGTGTCTACTGACAATTTTCCTTTGTTTTCTGTTCACCGTAACTTGAAATTTATTCGGCTTTTATTCCGGGTCAAATCTATAGCCAATCCAAGGCTCGGTCTTGATGTACCTGGGAGAGCGCGGATCTTGTTCGATTTTTTTACGGATGTTGGCGATGAAGACGCGCAGATATTCCGGCTGCTCCGTGCTGTTGCTGCCCCAGACGGCGGTAAGGATGGCGCGATGGGTAAGAACCTTCCCGCGATTCGCCAGGAAATATTGAATCATGTCGTACTCTTTGGGCGTGAGATGTACAGCCTTGCCGTTGACTTCAATCAAACGCTGCTGCGGATCAATCTTGAAATCCCCGGCTTCATAAGCAGTGTCGGATTGTGGCGGCGTACCTGAACGCCGCAGTAAAGCTCGAACACGCGCTATGAGTTCCGCCATGCCAAATGGCTTGGAAACATAGTCGTCAGCGCCAAGGTCAAACGCTTTAACTTTAGTTGGCTCATCTTCTTTGACCGAGAGCACCAGTACAGGCACTTCAGATAATTGCCGAATGCGTTCGCACAGCTCCAGACCGGTATATCCGGGCATGGAGAGATCAGTGATGACAAGGTCGGGGAGCCATGTGCGGAAAGTTTCAAGTCCGGCACGACCGTCATTCGCAACGCGCACCTGGTATCCGGCTGATTCCAGGCCGCGCAACAATACGCGGGTGATCTGGGCTTCGTCATCGACTACAAGTATTTTTCTGGGATCGTCACTCATGAGGGTTCACCGGAAGTTGCGACAGAAGAATGGCCTGGAGATGTGGCATTGTCATTTTTCGAAGTGTCCTTCGGTGAGACCGCATTTTGCGGGGTGTCATTCTCCGCAGCCTGGCCCGGCGGCACATCATGCAATGGAATCGTGAACTGCACGCTCGTTCCTTTTCTTTCCGGACCATCTTCAATCCAGATCTTGCCGCCGTGCGCCTGCACAATGCCGCGAGCAATGGCCAGCCCCATCCCTAGACCTGGCTGTACTCCGGCGCGAAAGAATCTTTCAAAGACGTGGTCACGCAGTTCTGAAGGGATGCCCGGACCCTCATCGTCAACGGCAAAGCAGACATTATCCGCTTTCTGCTGAACAGAGATGGTGATCCTGGCGGAAGGACCAGAATATTTGGCCGCATTTTCCAGCAGAGTAAAAATCACCTGCGAAATCAATCGGGGATCTACCTTGGGAGAAGGCAGGCCACTGGTGATAGCGACTTCCACCGGGTGTCCGTCAAGCAACGGGCCGGCGCGGAGAAGTGCGTCTTCCACCATTTCTTCCGGCGCAACATTTCTACTGGCCAGCGTGACCTCGCCTGTCTGGAGCTTGGCCAGATCCATCATGCCCTGAATGAAATGATTCAGGCGATCAGATTCCTCTTCAATCACTTCAAAAAGTTCGCGCTGCACTTCCGGCGAGACCGATTCCGCGCGAATGGTGGAGATGGCGGCTTTAATCGAGGTCAGCGGTGTGCGCAGGTCGTGGGTAACGGCATCGAGCAGCGCGGTTTTGAGCTGTTCGCTCTTGCGCAGGGCGTCGGCTTCAGCGGCCTGGGCGGCGGCGCGCTCAAATTTGCCGCGCACATGCACCAGTTCTTTGCTTTGCTTCTCTGTCAGCAGCACACGCTTTTCCAGACGCGACGAAAGCTGGCCCACCAGCACGGCCGTGGTAACAAAAACAACAAAAGCGACCACGTCTTCCGGGCGGGTGATCCGGAATGAATAGTACGGGCCGATAAAGAAAAAATTGAATGACAAACCGACAAGGATGGAGGCATACAGAGCGGGGCCGCGGCCCTGCGTTACGGCCACCAGAATTACCGGAAGGACAAGGATCAGGGCAATGCTGGTCTGGCTCAGATCGGGACGGAGCTTTTCCAGAATGGCGATGGGGAGCGCCACGGTAATGGTCGCAGTGAGGTAACGGACGGGCCAGCGCCCGCTCCAGGAAATCACAGCTTCATTGTAGGCCATTGCGGCAAGAGCCATTTCTCAGGCGATGTAAGCGATTTTGGGTGTTCTTAAACCGCGTAAAACCTGCGAAAATAGCAGTATGGCAATCGTGGTAATTGGCGGACATTCTCGGAGTGTGGGCAAAACCAGTGTGGTTGCCGGTTTGATTGCCGCGCTTCCGGAGTTCAACTGGACTGCGTTAAAGATCACGCAGTTCGGCCACGGCATCTGCTCGGCAGACGGCAAGCCCTGCGACTGCGATACGGGCGACGATCATTTCCGCGCTTTGAGCGACGAGAAAGACCTGAGCGGCGAAAGCGATACGTCGCGTTTCCTTGTGGCGGGCGCCAAGCGATCTCTCTGGGTCCGCACGCGGCAAGGCCGTTTGGGCGAAGCCATGCCGGACATCGAGCGCAAAATTGCCGGTGCGGAGAACGTGATCATGGAATCCAACAGTGTGATCCGGTTTCTGCGTCCTGACTTGTATCTCACCGTGCTCGACGCCGACACGGAAGACTTCAAGGATTCAGCGCGCGAGTTCCTTAAGAGCGCTGATGGCGTGATTCTGCATCAATCTGAAGCCAGGGCGAAGTGGAAGACGGTATCAATGGACGCGCTGGCAGGGAAGCCAATCTTCAAAATCCACCCGCCGCCGTATGTCACGGAAGAGATTGCGGCGTTTGTGCGCGAAAAATTGGTGGCCGGAAACGCTGCCAAGAGCCACGCGGCTGAGGGAATCGTCAACCGGCTTTAGGCTACGGCGCCATTCGGTTAAATCAAAAGTAGCTATTTAGGTCCGGTAACGGGCGGCATGGGCTGTTCGCGACGTGGAGCCTCGGTTCTTTTTTGCGAACTGCCGTCGCCATCGGGCTCGCGGATGAAACTTGTGGTGGCAGGCGGCGCGCCGCGTACACCCTTCTTGAGGTTTTTGAGGACATCGTCTTTATCAACGCTGTAGTCTCGCGAAAGACGGGTCAAGGCCAGCGTCACAATGTCAGAGTGGTGAATGTCTTCAGTTCCTGGAAGTCTCTTGATGTCCAGCCAGATCTTGTGCACGAGATGGACATCTTCCGTCTTCATGGTGGGCGTGTGCGGGCCAATACGGTAGCTTTCCACCGTGGAGTCGGCACGCACCACCTGGAAGACGAACTGCCGCTTCGGCTCTGGCATGGCTTCCCATGCCTGGCCCAGGCGGAAAGCCTGTTCTTCCCCGGTCATCTTGCTGGAAACTCCGGAAACCACGGCGGAAGATTCCAGCGCGTTGGCCGTCTGAACAATCGCAGACCAGACATCGCGCGCGGGAACGACCAGCAGAGAGATGGTCTTGCCGTAGCTTTCGGCAATCGAAACCGCTTTGGTGAAGAGCGTCTGCTCGTAGTCGCTGAAGATCTGCTCCATTGCCAGGTCTGAGACGGCGCTGCCATAGCCTGTGAGGCGTGCCTCCATGACCACAATGTCAGTCTCACCAGTGTCGGTGTTTTCCAGCGTCCAGCGCAGATGATTCAGGGTGTTGTAGTCGCGCACCGTGACCAGCACGTTTCCAGGACTCACCTGCACCGCTTCACGATCGATGGTTTCCTGGTGGAGCAGATGGAAATGCTCCTTCATCTGCTGTTCCACGTGAGCGAACTTGCGCTTATTGATCTTTTCAGAGACGGTAAAGATAAAGAAAAACGCGAATGAAAACGCAAGGCCCGCCACGGTGGCTACCTGTTTGGTGAACAGATTCACAATCGCCGTGGAGAGCAGCACCAGGTGAACAGACGCCAGCCCTATGGGAATCTCAGTCTTGCCAATGCGGATGTTGGGCGGCACACGCCAGCCGCGCTCGCCCTTGTACTTGAACCGCAGCACCAGCATGGCCAGGCTGTTGAAGGTGAAGCTCCAGATCACGCCAAAAGCGTAAGCTTCACCCAGGACGTAAACGTTGCCGCGACTGAGGAGAATCGTGAATAACTGCAGCCCGACAATCAGGTTGATGATGCGATAACTGGTGCCAAACCTCCTGTGCGGTCGACGGAACCAGTCTGTAAGCACGCCGTCTTCAGAAACCCGGTTTAACACACCATTGGAGCCGATGATGGACGTGTTGATAGCGCCGGACAGGATAAGAAAACCGACCACTACCACAAATACGCGGAATACCAGCTTTAAAATGTGAGGGCCGACCATGTACATGGCCATGCCGGAAATCAGGTTGTCTTTGTAAAGGGGTACCCGGACCTCATCGGGAATTATCATCACGGCCAGCAGGGAACCGATGCCGGTGAAGACAAAGCTGAAGATCGCGATGATCAATGCTGCCCGCTTCAAGTTGCGCAGCTTGGGGCTGGCAATTTCACGGTTTACCTGGGCCAGCGATTCCTCGCCGCTCATGGCCAGCACGGAGTGGCCGAACGCTATCAGGATGCCGAAGAGGCCGACAGATTTCCCCAGATCGGTATTCTTGAGAAAGCCCAGCGCTTCAGCGCTGAAGTGCAGATTTTTCGGTATCGGCAGCGGTGGCAGAGATGCGCCGTTATGGAAGACGGTATAAAAGGCCCAGCCCATGAGGATGACAACCATCACCGTGGTGATCTGCATCACGCGAAGCGCTTTGTCACTGGATTCTTCTATGCCCTTGATGTTTTCCCACCAGTAGTAACCGGTTACCAGCAGAGCGAATGCGGCAGCCGCATGGTTCACGTCGATTTGCGGGGTGCCATGGAACATGACGTGCATGGCTTTTGGGACCCAACCATGCTGATCAGCTGTTGCAAACAGCTCATTGATAAGGCTGGCAATGTATTGCCCGGCAGCGACGCCGGAAATTGGGCCGGTAAGGATATAGTCGAACATCAGCGCGGAAACGCTGAATTTGGCGAAGGCGCCGCCCAGAGCTTCTTTTACCACCCGATAGACGCCGCCTCGGGTGAACATGGAACAGCTTTCCACATAAACCGAACGCACCGCGAAGGCGAAGAGCATGACGCCCAGAATGAACCACGGTGCTGACTTGCCGACGGCCTGCTCGGCGATGCCGCCGGCATAAAAGGCGGACGAGCCCAGGTCATTCAATACAATGGCTGCTGCCCGCCAGTAAGAAATGAACGTGAGCATGACCGAGGTCGCAACGACGATGCGGACCCGGTTCGAAAGTGGTGGGACAGCTCCTGAGCCTGCTGACATTTTGAAAAATAAACAGTCGCCACAACGAATCAAAGCGCCTGCCGGCGCTTATTCGCTGGGCCGATCCAAGTTCCTTAAGTCACCCGATTCGACGCCTAATCTAATCTTCTTCCAGCATGCTCTGGGCCGTTTTTATAGCCGTGACGATAATTACCGGCACAGCGCCGATCAGTCCCGCAAAAAACAGGTACTTGAAGACCGGCAAAATGTAGTGCACCAGGAAGCTCACTCTAGGCATTGTAGTCCTGTGCCTTGGAGGAATCAAAGCACGGCCCTCAGTTTGCTAAAATCTGCTCCGTGCGGAACATTCCCTCAAGAGCCTGGATACTCGCGCTGGTCTCAAGCGTGCTGCAGATCCTTGTTTTTCCCAATTTAAATCTCTATTTCTTATGCTGGATTGCCATGGCGCCGCTGCTTTATACGCTGCTGCGGGGACGCGGCGGCGAAGGCGAGTTGTTCGATTCTGAAGGAAAGTCTCTGCGCCCGTTCACCGTATGGCAGGGTTTTTTGATCGGATGGGCCAGCGGCGTTGTCTGGTATCTGGGAACGTGTTACTGGATTTATCCCGTGATGCACGTTTATGGCAGGCTGCCCGGCGTTGCAGCCACGCTGATTACCATTGCTTTCTGCATCTATATGGGACTGCACCACGGAGCCTTCGCCGCGCTGGTAGTGATGATGGCGAGGAGATCGACGACAGGGAACCGCCGTCCTTTGCTGCTTGCGCCTGTGTTCTGGACCGCTATTGAGCTGTTTCGCGATCGGGTGATCGGCGATCCGTGGAACCCGCTGGGCGGCGCACAAATCGACAATATCCCTTTTGCGCGAATGTCCCAGGTGGCCGGCGTTTACGGCCTGTCGTTTGCGGTGATGCTGGTGAATTGCGCTCTGGTGGCCGCAATACTGCTTCGCGGGCAGCGCCGCAAGAACCTGCTGGTGGCTACCGCGGCGGCGGCAATCGCACTGCAAATAGGAATGTTTGCCAAGCCGGCCCCTTTCACGGCAACGCGTCAAGCGGTGCTGATGCAGGAAAACGTGCCTCTGCTGGACCAGCCGGAGTGGACCCCGAGATACTTTGACCAGACAATTTCAGAGCTGGTGAAACAAAGTGTTGAGGCAGCGCCCAAGGACAATCGTCCCGGGCTGATTATCTGGCCGGAATCGCCTGCGCCATTCTTCATCGAAGATCCCCGGTTGCAACAATGGCTGGTGGCGATGGCGCAGGACAAGAATTCATACCTGGTGATTGGCAGCCTGGGTGAAACGCAAGACGCCAGTGGCAAGCAGCGGCTCCTGAACTCAGCACTGGTGATGGACCCACGGGGGAACATGGTGGGCCAATACGACAAGATCCATCTGGTGCCCTTTGGCGAATATGTTCCGTTTCAGAATCTGATCTTTTTTGCCAACAAGCTCACGCGTGAGGTGGGCGACTTTGCCCGCGGCAGCCAGCGCAAAGTGTTCGATCTGGGTGGCATCCATGCGGGAGTTTTCATCTGCTATGAATCGATCTTCCCCGACGAGGTGCGCGAGTTCACCGCGAACGGCGCGCAGGTGCTGATCAATATTTCCGACGACCTCTGGTACGGAGAAACCGGCGCGCCGGCGCAGCATCTGCAAATGGCACGAATGCGCGCGGTGGAGAACCATCGCTGGATATTGCTGGCCACCAACAACGGCACCACGGCCTCTATTGATCCGCTGGGCCGGGTGGTGAAGCAGGCGCCGCGCAACGTGCGCACCGCGCTGGTCGCGCCTTTTTCTCCGGAAACGGAAGTGACTTTTTACAGCCGCTATGGCGACGTGTTTGCCTGGGCTTGTGTGGTAATCTCATTATTGGCGGTGTTTGTGCGCTGGCGCTACCGCGCTGCCACGATGATTGAAGCCCGCTCCGCATAAAAGTTATGGTCGAAGAATTAGAACGCGAATACACCGCCGTGCGCGATAAAGTGCGCGATCTGCGGAGCTATCTTTGACGCCCCTTCACTCCGCCAACAATTAGCCGAAATTGAAAAGAAGGTCGGCGACCCCAGTGTGTGGGCCGACCAGGAAAAGTCGCAGGTGTTGATGCGCCAGCGCCGGCGTCTGGAAGAATCGCTTGCCATGGATGCCGACCTGGGCCGCCGCGTGGACGATATCCAGGCTTACTTTGACCTGGCCCGAGAAGGCGAAGCCGTAGTGGAAGAGCTGCGCAAGGAAATCGACCAACTGCGCGAAGTGGCCGACAAACTGGAAACACAAACGCTTATGTCCGGCGAGCACGACATGCGCAACGCGATTGTCACGATTCATCCTGGCGCTGGCGGGACAGAATCACAGGATTGGGCAGAAATGCTTTTACGGCTTTATCTGCGGTGGGCAGAGCGCCAGGGCTTTAGCACTGAAGTGAACGAATATCAGCCCGCGGAAGAAGCCGGCATCAAGTCCGCCACGTTTACCGTGACCGGCGATTATGCCTACGGGCAGTTGCTGAGCGAAATCGGCGTGCATCGTCTGGTGCGAATTTCGCCATTCGACCAGGCCAAGCGGCGGCATACTTCTTTTGCCAGCGTCTTTGTCTCGCCGGAAATTGACGACTCCATCCAAGTGGACATTAAGCCCGAAGACCTGCGGATTGACACCTATCGATCCGGCGGCAAGGGCGGACAGCACGTGAACACCACGGATTCCGCGGTGCGCATCACGCACATCCCGACAAACATTGTTGTGGCCTGCCAGAACGAACGCTCACAGCATAAGAACCGCGAGCGCGCCATGAAGATGCTGCGGTCCAAGCTCTATGAATATGAGCTGGAGAAAAAGCGCGCCATCAGCAAGAAGCTGGAAGATTCCAAGCTGGACATTGATTTTGGCTCTCAGATACGCTCATATGTATTGCATCCGTACAGATTGATCAAGGACCACCGCACCAAGCTGGAAGTGGGCGACGTGGACCGCGTGCTGGATGGCGACTTGAGGCCGTTTATCCGTGCATTTCTTGTGGCAAGGAGAGATGGGAATTAATTTTCTGAAATCCCGAGCGCAGCGAGGGAT
>JBAVUZ010000310.1:0-2893 GCA_049697035.1 Candidatus Angelobacter sp.
CAAGCGCGTTCCCATCGCGCATGGCAACATGGCGGCCTCGACACATAACATCATGGCTCATTATGCCCTCTCGCCGTCGGACGTGGCACTCTGCGTCATGCCTCTGTTCCACGTCCATGGACTGGTGGCATCCACGCTCTCAACCTTTCTGACTGGCGGCACCGTGGTGGTGCCGGGCAAGTTCAATCCCATGAGCTTCTGGCGGACGGTACGCGATTACGGCGTGACCTGGTATTCCTGTGTCCCGACGATCCACCAGCTTTCCGTTGCGCGACTGAACGCGAAGCCTGAAGGGATTGAAAAGCTGCGTTTTGTCCGCTCATGCAGTTCTGCGCTCTCACCCGCGCTGATGGAAAAAATTGAAAACATCATCCAGGTGCCCGTGCTTGAGGCTTACGGCATGACGGAAGCTTCGCACCAGATGTGCTCCAATCCGCTGCCGCCACGGCCACACAAATCTTCGTCGGTGGGCCCGGGAACCGGCGTAAAAGTCGGAATCATGAATGATGATGGCAACATCCTGCCCAGCGGACAAGTGGGCGAAGTCGTGATCCAGGGGCCAAACGTGATTGAAGGCTACGAAAATAATCCTGAGGCCAATGCAAAGTCGTTTACCAATGGATGGTTTCGTACCGGCGATCAGGGCATGATTGATGCTGATGGATATTTGCATCTGACGGCCCGCATCAAGGAATTGATCAATCGCGGCGGCGAAAAAATCGCCCCGCTGGAAATTGACGAAGTGCTGATGACGCATCCTTGTGTTGCGGAGGCAGTGGCGTTTGGCATGCCGCACCCGACATGGGGAGAAGAAGTGGCCGTGGCCGTGGTGCTGAGAGAACCGCAGACTGAAGCAGTCCTCATCGAGCACTGCAAGCAGCACCTGGCGGACTTCAAGGTCCCGAAAAAAGTTCATATTGTGGAAAAGATTCCGCGGACCGCGACAGGAAAAATTCAACGTCGCGCCGTAGCCGCGTCATTCGCAGGCGGCGAGAAGTGAAATTCCTGATTGTCGGGGCCGGAGCTGTAGGAGCGTACATTGGCGCAATGATGTCACGCCAGGGATATGACGTGACACTGCATGCCCGTGGCCCGCACCTGCGCGCCATGCAGGAAAAAGGCGTGCGCGTAATCAGCGCCGATGACGATTTCGTAGCGCATCCGCGGCTGGTGGCCGAACTGAAAGATGCCGGGCCCATGGATGTGGTATTTCTCTGCGTCAAAGCGCACGGTCTGCCGCCGCTGGCGGAACAATTGGCGCCTGTTCTGGGACCGGAAACTGCGGTGGTCAGCACGCAGAATGGAATTCCCTGGTGGTATTTTCAAAGCGATGGCGGACCACTGGCGGGAACACGCCTGGAACGCGTTGATCCCGGCGGAGTGGTTTCAAAGGCAATCGAAGCGCGGCGCGTGATTGGGTCGCTGATCTACTTCTCTACGGAAATTATTGAGCCGGGCGTGGTGAAGCACAATGAAGGCACTCGTATGTCACTAGGCGAGCCCGATGGCAGCCGGTCAGAGCGCATCAAGAAGATCGCTGAAGCCTTGATCGCTTCCGGCTTGCGCGCGCCGGTCACGACGCATCTGCGCAATGAAATCTGGGTAAAGATACTGGGCAACGTAGCGTTTAATCCCATTAGCGCGCTCACTGGAGCAACGCTGGCCCAGATCCTGACCAATCCTGAAACGACGAATCTGGTTCGCAACATTATGCAGGAGACGGAAGCTCTGACGGAGAAACTGGGCGTGAAGATGCAGGTTTCCATTGAGCAGCGCATTGCGGGAGCGGGCAAGGTTGGGGAGCATAAAACGTCAATGCTTCAGGACCTGGAAGCAGGACGGCCGCTGGAGTTGGAAGCGATTGTTGGTGCGGTGCTGGAAGTTGGCGAAAGGATTGGCCTGCCGATGCCGCACGCACGCAGTGTTTACGCTTGTACAAAGTTACTGGCCGAGCGCCGCAGCGCGGCGGCGCAAAAAACTTAATCTTCGAGGGGAAACAGCATGAGCAAGCGTTGGATTCAATTCGGAAGCGCCGTCGTAGCTATGATCATGATAGCTAACCTTCAGTACGCCTGGACCCTGTTTGTGGCCCCCATCCAGAAGGCTCATGCCAACTGGGGACTTACCGCCATCCAGTTTTCATTCACGCTCTTTATTTTTCTTGAGACGTGGATCACGCCCGTTGAGGGCTGGCTGATTGACCGTCTTGGTCCGCGCCTCTTCCTCAGCGCAGGCGGCTTGTTTGTCGGCATCGGATGGACCGGCATGGGCTACGCGCAAACTCTCACGCAGCTCTATGTCCTCTACGGGCTGGCAGGCGTGGGTGCAGCGTTCGTCTATAGCGGCTCCATCGCCACGGCGCTCAAGTGGTTCCCCGATATGCGCGGGACCGTCTCCGGCTTCATTACGGCAGGCTTTGGCGCCGGCTCAGCGCTGTTCATTCCCACCATCATTGCTCCGCTACTCGCCCGTTCGGGATACCAGTCGGCATTTCTCTATACCGGCATTGGCCAGGGATTGCTGATCATTATCGCTGCGCAGGTGCTTCACAATCCCGGGCCGGATTTTCATGTCTCGCCTGCGGCCAAGAAGCCGGTTTCGGCGCGTATCCGCCGCAATACTGAACAGTTCAACAGTCTGCAAATGATGGCGACGCCTCATTTCTGGGTGTTGTATGCGGCCTTCGTTCTCACCTCTGTCGGCGGCCTGATGATCACCGCTCAGGCCTCACCCGTGGGTAAAAGCCTGAAGATTGCCGCGTGGGCCATTGTTTGGGCGGTCGGATGGAGCCGCGTAGCCAACGGCATTGGCCGCATCTTTTGGGGCATGTTCTCCGATTTCGTCGGACGCGAAATGGCCATGTTCATCCCGTTCCTGCTGCAGGCTCTCTGTC
>JBAVUZ010000311.1:0-15756 GCA_049697035.1 Candidatus Angelobacter sp.
TAATCGCCGTGGTGCTGAACGGGCTGCCGGCCACTGCCGAAAGCGCTCCGTTCGCGCCCACAGTCCAGGCATCCGCGAAAGCGCCGGTTGCGCTGGCTTCTGCTCCGTACAGCAATCCGCTGGTGGAGTTGAAGTCAAGACCGGCCAAGGTCGCCGTGCCAGTCTCCGCGAACGGTGAGCCGGCTACCGCTGTCAGCGAACCATCGCCATTGATGGTGTAGATTGAGACGCTGGTCTGGTTCGAGACGGCCAGGAACTGTCCGTTGGCCGAAATCTTCATGCTGGCATTCGGGACAACCGAGTTGGTCGCCGTGGAGAGCGCAGTCAAAACTCCACCCGCGCCGATGCTGAAGGTCTTGATCTGGCCGTTGCTGGAGGCCATCAGGAACTGGCCATCCGGCGTTGCCGCCAGAGAGATTCCGCTGCAAGCATCGAGAGTAAGGCCGGACGCAACAGGCGCTCCCGCAGCCGTCAATGCGCCGCTGGTTGGATCGATGGAGAATGCGCTGATGGTCTGGTCGCCGCCGTTGGAGACGAATAGCAGGTTGTTGCCGGCGCTCAGAGCCAGACGGTTCACAGAAGAGCAAGCCGCGTTCGCCCCGAGACCACCGGTTGCTACCGGCGAACCAGCCAGAGCGGTCAGCGTGCCGTCAGCGGCCACCGAATAGCCGTTGATGCTGTTGCCCGTTGCAGCCTGATTATTGACGAATACGAAGTTGGCCGTCGGGGCCGGATTCACCGTTAGGGTGCCGTTGTTAGAAGTGACGGTGTAGTTGCCCAGCTTGCCGGCAGGATCCACCAGGGCCGGAGTGATCGGATACGTTCCCACCGGGCTGGTTGTAGTCGCCGTGGTGGAATAGCTTGCCGTAATCGGATCAGCATTCTTGATGCCGATGATCACGCCGCTCAGAGGCGGATTCACAGTGTTGAACAGCTTGCTGGCGTTATCGGCAGTCACCGTAAGCGGCGCCGGATTGATGGTCAGAATTCCGTTAACGGAGCTGACGGTGTAGTTGCCAAGCACGTTGTTCGGGTCAATCAGAGTCGGGACGATTGGATACGTTCCCACCGGGCTGGCCGAAGTTGCCGTAGTGCTGAAAGTTGCCGTGATGTTATCGCCATTCTTGATACCGACGATGCTGCCGGTGAAGAGTGGCAGAGGATCTCCGTAGATCATGCTGGCGTTGGCGGCCGTTACGGTCAGAGGCGCCCCGGTGATGGTAAGAACGCCGTTATTAATTACGACAACGTAGTTGGCCAGAGCGCCGGTGCCGTTGTCAGACAGAATGGCCGTGATGGGATAAGTTCCCACTGGGCTGGCCGAAGTTGCCGTGGTGCTGTAAGTGGCCGTGATGTTGTCGCCGTTCACGATGCCGGTGATCGTTCCACTGAGGACCGGGAGCGGATCGCCATAAATCATGCTGGCGTTGTTCACATTCACCGTAAGAATTGCCTTGGTGACGGTCAGAGTTCCGTTGACCAGAGTCACCGAATAGTTGGAAAGGACTCCGGTGCCATTGTCGGAGACCGCGGGCACGATGGGATAAGTTCCTACCGGGCTTGTGACAGTGGCCGTGGTGCTATAAGTGGCCGTGATGTTGTCGGCATTTTTGATGCCGACAATCGTGCCGGTCAGGACTGGTACCGGACCACCGTAAGGCATGGTGGCGTTAGCCGCTGTCACGGTCAACGGAGCCGGGCTGATAACAAGTGACCCGTTGTTCGCGGTGACGACATAGTTCACCAGCGTGCCGGTGCCGTTGTCGGTCAGCGTCGGAATAATCGGATACGTTCCGATGGGGCTGGCCGGAGTGGCGGTAGTTGTATAGATGGCGGTGATGTTATCGCCATTCTTGATTCCAGCAATGGTTCCGCTGAACGGCGGATTCGGATCGCCATAGAGACGCGCTGCATTATTCGCCGTTACCACCAGGGCCGCGGGCGTAATCGTCAGCGTCCCGTTATTGATTGTGACCGCGTAATTTGTCAGGGCCCCGGTTCCGTTATCAGACAGTGTCGCAGTGATCGGGTACGTTCCTACGAAGCTGGTGATCGTGGCCGTGGTGCTGTAAGTTGCCGTGATGTTGTCGCCGTTTTTAATTCCGGTGATCGTGCCGGTGAAGACCGGGTTCGGATCGCCATAGGGGCGCGATACGCTGTCCACGTTTACGGTCAAGGGCGCCGGATTTACCGTGAGAGTGCCGTCCACGAAGACGAATAAGTAATTCTGTGCGGAGAGCGTTCCGTTCGTGCACGTAATGGGATAAGTTCCAACCGGACTTGCCTGAGTCGCGGTGCTGGTGCAATCCGCGGTTCCGCTCACTACGGCGATTGTGTCGCCATTTACAAATCCAGTGATGGTGTAGGTAAACGTCGGATTGGGATCGCCGTACAGTCTGGACTGATTGTCTGCCGTGACGGTCAACTGCGCTTTGGTCACGGTCAAATCTCCCGTGGCGCTGCTGGCGGCAAAGCTGGCATCTCCGCCAAAAGTTACCGTGAAAGCCTGCGGGTGTGGGCCAACTGTGGTGAAGCCGAGCGGCACAAGGACCGTTGCTACGCCGTTGGCATCCGTTACCGCGTTATAAACGCTGTTGTTCTGGTTGAAGTTGAATCCAATTGTTTCGTTCGGGACCGGTGTGCCGCCGCTGGTTTTCAGCGTGGCAGTCACCGTGGCATTTCCGCCGTAAGGACCGGTCGCCGGTGGGACCGTTAGCGTGGTCCCGGTCTGCGTGCCAATCGTAGTCGTCGCGGTAGCTGAATTGTCGGCTGGATTGGGATCGACCGTGGATTTGTTGGTGATGTTCGCCGTGTTGCTGATGACGGTCCCGTTGGGCAGATTGCTCTTTGACGTTGCCGTCAGCAGGGCGCTGCGTGTTTCTCCTGTGCCCAGGTTAGGGAACGTAATCAGCTGGGCCGCTGTGGCCGGCACGCTCACGCTGCCTCCGCCGCTAATTGCGTTGGCCGCGGTTTGCTTATACGTGAACGTGGTGGGAGTAGGAACGGAGACGACCGTAAATACCCCATTGAAAGTCGTATCGGCAACGCCGCTGATGGTGGCTGATTGTCCGGCAAAAATCTGATGCGGCGCCGTGGTGGTGATGGTTACCACATTGCCCGAACGGTTTGCGCCTGTGAGCGCCACGATGACCGGATGCGGAGCGAAGTTCGCAAAGCTGCAGGTGCCGGGACCGGCGGTCACAAGACAAGCCGCGTTATTGGCGCTTCCGCCGCCCGCCGTGTCCGTCTGAGGCACGTTGGCTGGGGCTTTGGCGGTTCCGCCGCCGCTCACGGCATCAGGCAGGCCCGGTTGTTGATACGTAAATTTTGTCGGCGCAATTTGGGTGACGGCGACCCCTGGCGACGGTACGTTGAAACTTGAATTGCCCACGTTGGCGATTGTCATCGTTTCGCCCGCCGGGAGCTGGAACTGCTGGGTCGTCGTGATGGTTACAGTGCCGCTCAAACGTTGCGCGCCATTCGTGGCGGCAATCGTAAGTGTGGGCTGCGGAAATGATGAGAGTGGAATCGACTGCGTGTAGGTGAAGCTGTTTGCCGTTGCCGAAACAATCGGGAACACGCCATTGAACGTGGGGTCTGTCAGGAAGAAGCCTGACTGGATCGGGTTCGGCGTGCTTGGCGCCGGGACTGAGCTTACGGTGACGGTTTCTCCGGGGAAAAGCTGGTTAGGGACGGTCGTCGTGATCGTCACATTGCCCGTGACTGTGGTACCGGAAACGCTGTTTGAGCGCGTTGCGCCCGCTGGATTCACGATGGGCGAACTTCCGCCGGCGGTAAGCGTAGGCGGGAATGTGTCCGCGACCACAGCCGATGAAACTGTGGTTGAACTATTGTTTTTAATGCTGAGCTGATATTGGATGGGCGCGCCCGCCGGGGACGCGGTTGGAACGGCCGTCATGGAGAGCGTGAGGTCTGCGCTGTTGCAGCTGCGCGCGGGATAAGCCACCAGATCCTGAATTTCGCCGGGGCGATTGATGGCAACATCACTCAATGCCGCCAACACGCCACCGTTGCCGATCCTGAATACCGCAACTCCAAAAGCGTCGTCCGCTACATAAAGGAAGGTGCCGGTAGCATCGGTGGCCATTCCTGCGGGCGTGTGAACTTGCGTGCTTGTTCCGAATTTTCCAACGTTCACCAGGCTGCCATCAGGATTCACCGTGAAAGAGTTGACGCTGTTGGTGAACTGGTTGCTCTGGAAAAGCAAACTGTTGTCCGGGCTATATAAGACCAGGTTGGAATTGTTTCCGGACGATGTAAACGGCGTTCCCGGTACCGGAGTGAGAATGCCCGACGTGGTGGTGCCCACTGAATTGTCAACTGTCCATCCGTCCGCAAGTGCGGGACTGCCGGTGGCTTCACCGGCATACAGTCGATCAGCGGCGCAACTGAAATCCAGGCCGGAAAGGCTTCCCGAACCGGTCTTGGCAAAGGGCGATCCCGTGACCTGCGTCAATGTACCGGCATTGATGGTAAACATCGATACGCTGGTTTGATTTGAAGTCGCCAGAAACTGGCCATTGGGAGAAATCACCATGCCGGCATTGGGCGAGCAGCAGTTTGCTGTAAGAGATGTCCCTGAAACCGGGTTTACAAACGGCGTCAGCGTCCCGCCGGCGTTGATGGTGAACGCTTGAATCTGGCCGTTGCTGGATGCAAACAGAAAATTGCCGTCCGGCGTGGCCGCCAGTGAAATGCCCTGGCATGAATCCAGCGTGAGCAACGTGGGAAACGGCGCGGCGACGCGAGTGAGTACTCCGGTGGCCGGATTAATCGAGAACGAAGTAATGGTGCGGTCGCCCGTATTGGCCACAAACAGCAGGTTATTAATCGGACTGAGAGTGATCCGGTTGAGTCCGTAGCAAACCACATTCGCGCCCACTCCGCCGGTTGAAAAGGGCGAGCCGCTCAATTGCGTGAGCGCGCCCGTGGCGGAGACTGAATAAGCGGAGACCGTGTTGGCGGCCGCCTGGTTATTCACATAGACATAATTCCCCTGGGCCTGCGCGGCCAGAGGAGACAGGACCGCCATCACCAGCACTAGCATGGCTAAAAGCCGGAGCAATCCGGCAGGCTTGGTTCCTGTATTAACTCGCGTGATAATTTGGGCGCGCATGGGTGTTGCCTCCAAAAGGGGTGCTTAGAACTGAATGAATGTCTGGACCGGATTGCCTTGTGCGTCGTTGTACGTAACGCTCATGGCCGGACTGCTGCCTTTTTGCCAGGACTCGTACAGGGCCTGGGGCACGCGAAACGATCCGCTTACCTGCGTGCTCTTGCCGGCGGCGAGCGAAAGACCCGCCAGTTGTCCATAGACAATGCGGCCGGCCTGCGGCTCATGCAGGGAGACGGTGGCGTTGCTGATGCTGGAGGAAGTGTTGTTGGCGACGGCCAGCATGATCGTAACCTGCACGTCTTTTCCCGCGGCTGCCGCGGCCCCCAGGGTGTATGTGCCGCTGAAATCGTTTTCGGGAGCGGCAAATGCGCTCAACGCGAGCGCAAGCAATACAACGGAAATCAATCGCAGGGATGTGCGTGCGGAAATCATGGGATTCCTCCATTGGCTTCGCGCCGTAGCTGAAGCGGACAAAATGAGAGCCTTGTTTGAAACTGCTTTAGGGATGGGAGCCCGGAAGGAGCTTTCCTCTTACCCCTGATACTTCGTGTTGCGATACTCGTAAAGCGATACTTAATATCCGTGGCATTAAGGACGGCTTGAAGACGGATTAAATTTTCAAATGCTGGTGATTTACCGCGCCTATCCCGCCAGCGCCTTCATTTGCCGAGCGTCATTGCAAGCCAAAATGACTTGCCGATATTTCCGTCTTCTTATCAACAGGCATATCGCCGCAAAATAAAACTACTCAACAAAAAGTGGGGTTTAGAGACCGGAAGGGAATGCCGCTATCTCTCTTCCCCAAAAAATTCAGACTGCAGTGTTTGGGGTCCAGCCCGGAAAGAGCCGGAACCCGAAGTTCGTACTACGAGACATGGCAAGAGTAGAGGGGTGGAATTAGGCTGCCGTTAAGGACAAATTAAAAATTCAAATGATTGATCGCAATGCGAGCCAACGCGTGGCGATGGCTAATGAGGAAGCCAGGGCAGCTTGCTGCGGAAGAAAAAAACCTGATTCGCTCTTTTTTCGTTGCGTCTAATTCGTGCGGAGTGTATAAGCAAGTCGGGACGCTCCCGGTGGATAAGACCGGGTAACGTCCCTAACCAAAGCACCTAATAGCGAGGCGACAATGGCTACTATTGATGTTACTCAAAAGTCCCTGATTTATCACACCCTCTCAGAACTCAACACAGCGTTTGCCGCGATTGTGGGCCACTGCGATACATTGCGGCAGACCGGATTGTTCAAATCAAACGCGGCAAAACTGTTTTCCAGTTTCACGCAGGAGCTGCAGGCGGAAATGAACCAGGAATTTCTTGAAGACCTGCACCAGCTTGAGCTTGACGACTGGGGCCGCCACGGCAAAGTCCGCGAGAAGTGGGAAAAGCATCTCAGGGATCCTGACGATGTTTTCATTCATGCGGAAGAGCGCAGGAAAGAACTGGCCAAACAGCGCAAGAAACACTAGCGCAGAAGGATTCAGACGAGATGACCCGCCGAAAAACGGCGGGTTGTTTATTGGTGATGCGTGATTAGATCGCAATAAAATTGCCGGAAATGGCCGAGTGAATTTACTGCGCTTTTTCCGGGCACCAGTCTTGGTCCTCGGAATGAACGGGCCGTTTGGTGGCGCGCGCCTGGACATCGCGCAGAATGCATTCGAGTTCGATCAACGCTTTGGGATACGTTGGGCGTTGTGTGTTCAGCAGGGGATAAAAATTCTTGACGGCGATGGTCTGCTGGCCGGAACCATGCTGGATCTTCAGTTGTGCTTCCCAGTCAAAATCCACCACTCGAATCTGTGATGGGATCTCTGCCGGCACGGCGCGCATTTCCTTGCTGTTCAGCAAAACAGTCAATCGATGCAATTCCCCGGGCGTGAGCCTGGTATTAAAAGTGCCCGTTTTGCGATCATTGCCGGACTCGCTGTAGCGCACGTGGCCGTCCATGAATACTTGAAAGTCCTCGGTATGAGAGAAACCAATAATCGGCCCTTGGATGTCATTGTGGGAAACCAGGATCGGTTTCGGAACGTCCTTGGCGAACACAAATAACGAAGATAAAAGCATCAAAACAAGAAATCGCATAAGCAGAAGTTTACCTCAGGCAAAATGTTGGAAATAGCAGGTAAAGCTCTTATCCCGCCGCCAAGAAAAAAGGCTGGCGATCTTCCGCCAGCCTGTTGGTTA
The DNA here is from genome assembly GCA_049697035.1 of Candidatus Angelobacter sp. Classification (GTDB taxonomy): domain Bacteria; phylum Acidobacteriota; class Terriglobia; order Terriglobales; family Acidobacteriaceae; genus Angelobacter. The sequence continues at coordinate 7,327 of JBAVUZ010000311.1, forward strand.
AACGTTGAAGTTACGGAACGATGAAAACGTGTCCCTGGCCGTGCTGCCCGGTTGTGGGCGGCACGAGCTGGCTTTTTTGCAGCGTCTGATCGGGAACGATCAACGTTGGATCGTCAGCAATCGCCAGTGTCGCTCTGGAATCGGTCAGGCTGTTGAACGCCAGCGCTGTTACCGGTCCCAATGGCACGTTCAGGCTCCGCAGCGGATCAAGCGCGCCTTCAGCCACCCAGTCAATCATGGTGGTGCAGATAGATCCGTACTGGGTTACCTCAGGCGGTTGGGCCAAACCGCCGATTACTGCGCTGTCCGGCGGGAGTCCCAGGCTGCCCATGTAAAGGCCAGGAGCGGTACCGGGATCAGCCGGTACGATGGCCGACAGCTTTACGCCGAGCGGTGGCAGGCAACGTTCACGATCGCCTACCGGGCCGATGGCAAAAGCCGCGGGGTTAATGAAGACCTGCGGGCTGGTGCCGGCCTGCGGATCAGGGCTTTGCAGCCGCGAGATGGGTTTATTAACCTCGCGCGCTCCGCCCCTCTGCGTGCTGGGTGAAGCCGCCTGAATCACCGTGACCTGGCTGCCTTTCACCAACTGGCCAGCAGCGTTGGCCGGTGGTCCAAGCTCGGCCAGATAGAGATCATTCCCCATAAAGGCCATGCTGAGGACTCCAACACCCTTGCTGAGTCCCCCTACCGGGATGGTTGCGGTTGGGGCCGTTGCCGGCAGCTGGATTTTATTGATTGACCCGAGGTTGTAGTAGCCGATGTAAATCGCTCCATCGTTGAACGGGCCGTTTGGAATGGCGACCGCTGACGGCACACCTCTACCGGAGTTCAGTGTACCGGTCTGTGACACCGTTCCGCCGGTGCCATCTGGAATAAAGACCAGCCGCGCGATGCTGCCGGTCTGACCGCAAGGTAGAATCACGCAACCCGAAGAATCCGGGACATATACATTCTGGTGGCCGAGTGCATCGGGTGCAGAGGCTGCCGGTTGACCAGGCACGAAGCCGCCTGGTTTGAAGCAATGGGTCATGGATGCCGCGCCGGTGATCGGGTTCTGATCGATGCGGCAGAAGCCATGATCTTCGTCAGAGACCCACCAGTTGGTCTGCAACCAGAGCAAGCCGCGCGCATGGGTTACTCCGCTCAGGAGCAGGACCGACCGCCTCGCCGCATCATTGCTCGGAGAGCCGGTTGGCGGATTGTCATTGCCAATGAAGCTGTTGACGCACGGAGGAGGATTGGGAGGCGTGGTCACGCAGGGTTCGTCTGTCAGCGTGCTCAAGCCCCTGTACAGCCACGCTCTGCCGGTCTTGGGCAGAATTCCAGCCAGGGCCGGAGGCGGAGCTTCAATGATCGGGTCAGTGGTGATTGCCAAGTCCTCAATAAAGGCCGGGCTACCGTCAGAGTTAGGCATCAGAGTGAGCTGTGTTGGAGTCGCCGTCTGGATAAAGTTCATGCCGAAAATCAGACTGTACTCCTGAGGAATCGTGCTGGGCACGCAGGGCGGGGCGACCTTAGGTACTGCGCAAGGAAAACCGCTCTGGTTCCAGACCTGGAAGTTGCCCGCGCTGAACGTGTCATAGCGGATGATGCGGTTGCCGTTGCCCCAATAGAGCCAGCGTCCATCAGTATGGGAGGAAATGAACTGGTCAGAAACCAATCCCTGCTGGGTTTGCAATTTGCCGAATTCCAGTATGGCCTGGCACGCAGGCAGCGTGTACTTGCACCGGTCGGCGTTCTGAATGCGGTTGATAAAGCCGGCTTGCGTCGCCCACAGATCGTGGCCGACCCAGGCGAGGCTGAGAATCGTATTTCCGTCAAATGAGGTCCCTACACGTTCCACGGTATTGCCAGCGGGGGTGAAATTGGGGGTAAGCGGGTTGTTGACGCGCCAGATATCGCCGCTGCCCTGGAAGCAGAAATACAGCTTGCCATCGGGACCCATTCTTACGTCGCGCACAAAGCGAGAGCCATTTACGGGCGCGCCATTGCTGAACCTCGATTTTGCGCCGTCGTAAATGCTGATCTGCGACTTCGCATTGATAACGGTCCTGCCCGGTTCGGTGGGAGAGGGCATGAACTCAAGACGGGTAATTTCTTTAATTCCGGCAACGAAAACATAACCATTGGACGGAACACCCTGATTGTTGAGGAGGCCCTTGGTTTCTACCTGGTAATCCACCGGAGCGAACGTTCCCGGCAGGTAGCAGGTGGCGAGGTTCAGGATACCGTTGGAAGGCCCGGTGTCCGGACCGGTGTTATCGAGGCGGCAAAAGCCCGAAGCTTCATCCGCCACCCACCAGTCAGTTAATGGTGCTCCGCCAGCCGGGTTGGGCACTGTTGCCTTAATCATCCCACTGGGACGGAACATGTTCTGGTTTGCAACTTGCACGCCTGGTCCTGCAAACGCGCTGGATACACACATTAGGGTAACCAGAGCCAGCATCAGGCTGCGTTTCCATGAGCGAGTTGGCAAGGTCTGTTTGCTGTCCTTGCTTGCGGCCCGCATAAAGTTCGAGTTCATTTTGGTTCCTCTCTTCGATGAATGCTTCTTGTTACCGATCCCGCTTCTTCGAGCCCGATGCGGGGGAAGTACTTTCTGCTATTGAGGCTGCCGGGCCGAAAGTCCGGCAGCCCCAGGTTTTGGTTATCTCAGGAACGTGATGCCACCCTGAGCAAATCCACCAGCGTCCGAAGTGATGGTCACTTGGTTCGGCGGCGGTATGTTGCTGAAGCGGATGGAGAACACGCCCTGTGCGAATGGGATGATTGGTCCCATCACGCCTTGCCACTGGAGTCCGGTGGCGGGGTTAATGATGTCCAAAGTGCACGTCAGCGTGACGTTTGGCGTAAAGTCGCTAACGTTCACAATCAGACGGCCTTTGGTGCGGCGATAGACAATGTTGCTGATCACGATCATGTCAGTGGCCGGCTGGACAATTACGGTCACGGTTGCAGGCGCGCTGACCAGATTCGGAGCTACGGTGCTGGTTGCCGTCACCTGGAAGACGAAGGTTTGTGCTGGCGTAAGCTCCGGCACTGTACCCGCGGTAAAGAGCACCGGTGAGCCTGTCGTCGACGAGAGTGAAGCATCGGGAGGCAGGGCCGCCGGGGATACCAAGGTCCAATTGAAGGTGGAGTTGCATGGCACACCAGGCGCTTGAGCAGGATCAACGCAGGTTGCGCTAAGCGTTACCGGTGCGCCGCTGGCGACCGTGATGGTTGTTCCCGTCACAGGGCCTGGAGGCACGATGGGTCCGCCCGGAAGCTGAACAGCAGGGTTCGGAGCAGATGCCGTGGCATTGACAACCGGCGCAGTACCGGCCGGCGCGATCACAACCGGCACGATCAAGCTTGCCGGCGCTGATTGTGGAACGGCGCTGCTCTGTCCACCCACTACCAGGGAGAACGTAAGGTTCTGCGCCCCGGCGATTGTCGGGACCACAAACGTGGCTTGCGCGCCGGTCGGGTTATTGATGGTGACGATTGGATCGCCAGGATTGATGATCTGCGCCCACTGGAACGGTCCGGTTGGCGGATTGCTGCCTGTTCCGTCAAGCGTGACTGTAATTCCAGCAAATGGCGGATTCGGGTTAGAGGTGAATTTTGGTACGGCGAGCGTTGTAATCGCGCCGGGAACGCAGGTCAGCGGAGGCATCGTGTTTTCCGGGAACGGATTCAATTGCCCCATCACCTGATTGGGGAAGAACGGCAACGGCTGCTGGCCCAACTGGATCTGGCTGCTGTCGAAAACGTCACTCACCATCGGTAGCTGGCCCATGCCGTTATCCAGCCACAGGATGTCAGCAAAGTTGGACCTGGGCTGACGGGTGCCCGGCACCTGGTTTTCAGGGAAGATGAACTCGCTGCTGGGCAACTGGTATTCGGAATAGGTAAGACCGTTCTTGTTCTTGCCCGGAAGCGAACCACTGATGCGCGAGCCCACGTTCTGCACCGCAGGCAGGAAGTTGCCGCCCTGCGGGAAGCGCATGCGCCAACGGCCCTTCAATCCGATGCCCGGAGGTCCCGGCTCAACCGGGAAGTTCGCCGCCCATGCCGGCTCGCGGAAAGTCAGGTTGCCGTTGCAATCCTGGTCAATCGCGGAGACGTCAACCTGGCGACCGATATCCGTGGTGAAACCTTCCACCCTGGTGCGCACGCCGGCTTCCTGCGGGAAAAAGGCTGGATCCACTCCGCCGGTACCCTGGATGACTACTTCTTCGTGAATGTAGGCTGGATCAGTTCCGGGCCACGTATAAGGGCCAACCGTGAGAGCTTCAACGTCGGTTGCCGTCATGAAGGGTCCCTGGTCGTCAACTTCCAGCGTGCCGATAATGTTGACGAAATCACCTACTTCGAAAGGCACTTCCAGGTAGGGGTCTTGCGTGATCGGATTCTCCACCGTTGGAGGGTCGCCCGCCTGGTTCATGGTGTAGATGGGTACCAGTATGGTTCCCGTAGTGGGGTCACGCGGCCGGTTCTTTTCCGGACACTGCGGGTCCTGCTGCGCTTCTGGATTTAAAAGCGCCAGAGCCGGACCTTCAGAACCATCGGAGCCGTCAATATAAGGGCTGACGGAAGGGATGCACATCGGATAGCCGATCTGCGAGTTTACGGTCGGGTTGTTCTGGTCAACGGCGAAACGCGGATCAGCCGACTGTCCGGCGCTGTAGCGGCCCTTTGTCAGTACGGTCGGATTCCCCGAGCCATCCAGAAGCGGCGTGCCATCAGGATTCGGTACCGTGAACGTGATCGGCGGATCGTTGATCTGGACCCGCATGCCGTTCACCCACATCACGCCGTGCGCGTAATCAAGCCTCTCGATGTAGCCCTGCGTGAAATTCGCCGGGTCTTGAGAGATGTAAATAATGCCGGCAATGTATTGTCCGTTGACGATGTTTCCCTGGATGCTGCTTTGATAGGTTCCAGGGAACCGCTGCGTGTCAGCCATCGCCAGTCCTGTTTGAAAAACCGGGTCGGTCTGATGCGTGTTCGGGTTCAACTCGAAGGCTTCTTCCCAGGTCAGCAGCGTGTTGGGAAAGATGACCACGGTGCTTTGCGGCACGCGGATGACGTTGTTGTTTACCTCAACCCAGCCACCGGTGATCTTGCACTGCGCCGGCAGTGGGGGGTTGGCCGGCGTGGGAGCAGGATTGTCATCCTTGTTGCACAGCCCCGGAGTTGTGTCCAGTGAAGCGTATTGGATGAACCCGGTGATTTGAAAGCCGGTTGGCTCATTGCCTTCACGCGGCGGTTGTATCGGCGGCGCCGGAGGAACAGCGGCCGGCGTCGGCCACGGAATTGGGTTCAGGCTCTGGGCCGATGCTTTCGTGCCCAGCCCCATAATCAGCAGCAGCAGTACAACTCCCGCCACCTTGAATCTTTTGGTTAGTTGCTCAAATCCCCGCATTTTGAAGCTCCTTCCGTCGATGTACTGCAATTTCGTACTGCTCTGCCTTGCTGATGTGTTGTCTGGATCTTGCTGCCCTGGCCGCGCCGGAGGCTGTGGCCAGGCTCTATCCGTTGCGAACCTAGTTGGAACCGGCATTTTGCCCTCCCAACAGGTTCTCCAGGAATGTGGGAAGAGGCTTGCCGCCCTGGGCTCCCGTTACTGGAATTTCCATAAGCTGGTCCGTCGCACGGTCTGGATGTTTCGGGTCAGGTGTAATCGGATAGCCGTTTCCGCTGTGCGGATGACCGTTTGGTACGAACAACTGCGGATGATCGAATGGAGCCGCTTGTGCGACTGTCCGCGGATCCGTAAGGCCATTGCGCAGGAAATCCACCAGATCGATCTTTTCCTGTGCGGTCAGGCCCAGCAACTCGATGTCTGGATCCATGTACTTGACTTCTTCAACTGTGTTGAAGTCGCCGCCGCGGTTGTAGAACTCCACTACCTGTTCCAGCGTGAGCTGGCTGCCGTTGTGGAAATACGGCGCCGTAAGAGCAACGTTGCGAAGCTGCGGGGCCTTGAAGAACCCGCCGCGGGCAATGTCGTCGTTGCAATTCATTGGTGAGGGAGCGATTCCGTCACCGCGGCGTCCAGGTACCAGCGCCATTTCATAGCCGCCGTCGCAAGCGTGCTGACGCATGAGTTCTGCTTGTGATAGCGGAAGCCCGGCTACCGGATCAGTTCCTGCTAGGCCACCATCTTCTGCCGCTGGCCGTACGCCGATGTGGTAATAACCTGTGTCATAAACCCGTGAGCTGTCGTCTTCCATGATCATCCGTTCCACTGGGAATCCGGTCACGGTTCCCACTGAAGCGTTGGACAACTCAGGACCACCGTGGCAAACCACGCAGCCTGCTTTACCCTGGAAGAGGTGCAATCCGCGAAGCTGTCCTTGAGTCAACGGAACGGCTCCCACGGAGTAGTTAATCTGGATAGGGACCAGGGAGACCGGCGGGTCTCCAAAGAAGATATTCAAGGTGCCGCTGGCATAATCAATGGTGGCGCCATTGACTCCCGCGCCCATCACGCGTCCTTGGCCGTCGTCGAATGCGTAGGTGTCCTGATCGCTGGCGTCCAGAGACGGGTTCAAGCCGATGACTGAAAGCGTGTACGGCGTAATGCCGGGCTGCAACTGAATGGTGTACTGGTTCTTCAGGTTGTCGCCGATCAGCGTGTAGGTTTGCTGCTGCTCCAGGTATTTATCGAACGGCGTTTGGTCGGCTACCAGAGTGCTTTCGTACATCTGGACCGCTACGCCCCAGAACAGGGAGAAGTTGTATTCCATCAGGCTGTAGTCGTTGGTGCCGGCCGGGCAGGTCTGAAATTTAGCTGGATCTATCGTCGTTAACGTGCTGCCATCGGCGGTTTCACAAATGTGCTGCGCAAACTGCCACCACTCCGGCTGAAACGCTTTCTGTACCAGCGCTGAGTAGCTGGTTTTCAGCCCTCTGTCAGGCGACTTGGAAAACACGCCCAACACACTGTCAGTCGGATCTACCAATTGCTTGGCTAGCGGCACGCGGGCGAGCAATTTCTTGCCGACCTGGTGGAAGTTCCGGTTGTCGGCGGACATTTCGGTTGAGCTTAGGATCGGGCCCAGCGATTGCGAGCAGAGCGCCGAATTTACCATGTTCACCTGGGTCGGTCCCAGCTTGCCATCAATCGGATCAACCACAAGCAGGTGGTTTGCCTTATCGCGGGTGCCGAATGGATTCGCGCCGTTGCATACGTTCTGCGCGCGGCCATCCCAGAAATTGCGGTAGTTGAACACTGCATCTACTGCGCTGGGGGTATTGCGCCCGGTCACCCTGCGAGTATTGATTCGCGTCGTCGGGTCTGCCTCGCTCGGATAAGAGAAAACCGGATCAATCACCGGAGTCGTGGTTTCCACGCTGTTGGAGTTGGTATCGTTGCTGCCTGTGCTGTTTCCTCTATTGCTGTTCGGCTGCGGAATTCGGCCTTTGCCGGAAATGCTTATCGGACTCGGTCTGGTGGACAGGTGTGGTCTATCGTTCCCGAAGATGAGTGTCGGGGTATCACCGTCGCCAGTGTTTTTTGGATCATTGACCTGATTGATGCTGTTATTAAGATCCCCACCGTGAACGGTCTGGACCGTGATCGTGTCATTGGTCAGGCCGAACTGCCCTTGTGAACCGGAAACGTCGTTCACGTCAGAAATTACGCTGAAGCGGTCGTTGACGTCCGCCACTTTGCGAAACGGATAGTCTCCGTCGTGGTAGCCGCCGAAACCCGCGCCAGCTGTGCCGGCTTTGTAATGGTAGTTTGGACCCAGTGATCCGTTGAGCGGAACGCCTAACTGGAAAGTGCTATCGCCACCCGCCTGGCCAGGATTTACTTCGTTATTGGCCCGGCTGTCTGCTCCTGCATTGAAGTGGCAGCTGGCGCAAGCCTGGATATCATCGCTGCCCGCCTGCATGTCCCAGAACAAGGCTTTCCCCAACTCAATCGCCGCTGTTTTGTCGGCTAGGATTCCTTCCATGCCGAATACTGGGGGAATGGGAACGCTTGAAAGCGGCGCGAGAGGCCGCAAGGGAACTCTAACGGAGCCTGTACCGCTCGGATCAGTTGCCTGCGCCCGAACGTGGCCGTAGTAACCCACTGCAAAAACGAGTGCAACTACACCAACGAAAATGCGCAGGAACCAGAGAGTCCCGGAAGACGGTTTCATCGTTTTTCTCCTAAATCGCTCAGTGCCGCCGGATCACACGAGTCCTGTCCGGAGTGCATTGCAATGCACATTCTGGGGGGTGGTGATTAAGGTTTCATTGGGGGTGTATTAAAACTTTTAATAACAATGCGACGAATTCGGGGAGGTGGCAAATAAAGGCTAAAGCAATTCCATAGTTACTGTATCCCGTAGCCGCAGTGGCGGAAATAGGCACGAGCATTTTCGGGAGTGATGGCGGCGATGGCGTGCCCCACCGCAGGCTCAAGCTGCTCCAGCAGTCGCGCCT